>NZ_JARTJQ010000079.1:0-3456 GCF_036225245.1 Weizmannia sp. CD-2023 | reverse complement strand
CAAAGTGGGCCTTGTTATTCTCATGTTCCTCCTGGTTGGTTCACTGGGGGCCTGTGCTAATAAAGAGAGAACCAATCATGTAAGACAAACGACAAATGATACTGGTAATGTTAACAATGTAAATGATCCTTTAACCGTAAAGCAGGGTGCAAAACTTGGTAATAACTATGGGGTAAGACTAAATAGTGTGCATAAAGATGGAAATGAGCTTGTACTAACGGTAACTTTGGAAAATAAGGAGCCAAAGAAACTTGTTATTTCTCCTGATCTTTTCCAACTAAAAAACAATGATGAGGAACAGTTGGATTTCATTCGTGCTGACTTCAATAAGGATTTAGCACCTGGAAAGAAAATGGAAGGGACGTTAACTTATAAGTTAACAGGAAAAGCGCCATATCGTTTTATAGCTACCTCCGTTCATTCAACTGCAGATAAGGCAGAGTGGGAAATTGACGAAAAAGATTTATAAGCATTTCTTTAAAAGAAAGGATATTTACAATGCCGGTGAAAATCACTTATGAAGTAAAAGATGAAGATATATTTGTGTTAGTGAAAGATGATTTCTTTTTTTCACCATTCGGCATTAAATTGCGACGTTTTTTACATGCTTTTTCTATTTAAGTTTGTCTGATTCTTTTAAGCTATTTTGACCACTCTAGTGTCAGATCCATCCTGATAAATATTGCAATCACAATCTTTATAGCTATGATATTTTCTCCTTACTGGAAATTTCTTTTGATGAGAAAAGCGAAAAAGGGTAACACAAGAAGAAATCTAGAAAAATTAAAGAAAAAATTTGTGTTTATTTTTCAAGCTGATTCTGATTCCTTTAGGATGAACACAGAAACCAATGCAGAAGATAAAATAATGTGGAAGAGTATTGTAAGAATTCATCAGGACGAGAACCATTCTTTTTTATATTTAGAAGGGAACATAGCAATTGTGCTTCCAAAATATCACAAACCATCCATCAAGGAAAATACAGAATACCAGGAATTTATGAATAAGCTTATTTTAAGTTATAACACTGAATTTTAATTAAACTACAAAACGTTAGAGCTTAAGTGTATCTAAATGTGTGCAGCAAGCTCTACTTCCGAGGTGATTTTATGGGTGATTCATTCAAAAATAAGAAAAAAGATGGGAAACCGATATTCTTAACTCTTATTTTGCTTATGGCCGCAATCGTATTTTTAATGATCATCAGGCAAATTCAAAATGTAAATTTATGGGTTGTTGTCATATTCTATTCAATGATAGACATGGGCTTTTTAGTGGCTATGATCTGGGGAATAAGAACAAAAAATAAACCTGTTGTAGTTTTAAGTGTCTTATTAAACGGTGTACTATTTATTGGGGGAGCCGTCTTCACTTATCTTTTGCTTGTTGCAATCGCAATTGGAGGACCAATATAATAGCTAATGAGGGAAGGATTTTTTGGATAAGCTTGGTAATTTATCTCTTTTGGTTTTAATACTTAATACTAGCTTGCTTTTGCCATAAACTTATAATGAGATATCATACAGCAATGATTAAAAGAGGAGAAGGGAGACATGGATATTTAGGATAAACCGTTTGGAGTCATTATATTTTGTATTTTCAATACTTTACAAGATCATTATAAACGTATACTATAGAACTGAATAAAGTATTTTTAGGAAAATTTTAACTGAACATCGGCAATGAGAGAAAGGAATGGGTGAATGAAGAAGCAGAAAAAGATTTTGGGTTGGAATATTTCTCTGATATTACTTATTCTCATGCTTGTTGGGTGTTCAACCAATAGTCATGAACAGTCTAAATCAACTCCTTCAAAAGAGAAGTCCACATCAGTTGCAAATACTAAAACAGAACAAAAAGATTCTTCAAATAAAGATTCGGATTCAACCATGAATAAGTCGGAAACGGGCGCATATAGCTCTTCTGGTGATAATTCTAATTCAAAAGATAGCTCTTTAGATAAAGCAGAAAAAGAGAAGCCAAATAAAATCGGGAATGATGATTTGTCTAATTACTCCTCACAGGAGATCGAATATGCTCGGGTCTGGCTACAAGTGGGACCAAACCAAAATATAGATGAACTAAACGTTTACCGTATCCCCGCCGGAACGCCACTCAATTCTAAAGATGAAACGAGTGCAAAGTATCCAAAAGATGTGATTCAATTAGCTGGATCACGATTAGTAGATGGATCAGTAACTTATAGTAGCAATGGGAACGGCACGATTAATGTATACAATGTTCCGTTACGATGGGACGGTAAATATCCTGCTGGCGCAAAGCTATACAATGATATTATCAAAAATACAAAGTTAGTACGTGTTGATACCGGCGATCGCAAGAAAATCATTCAATTGATTAAAATAATGAATATTCATTAAAAACGAGGGAGCTGTTCTATATTTCAGTTCCCATTATTTGAAATGAACTTATCAATAATCTCATGGTATCTCTCGTTTTCTTCGTCGGATATTTCATGTTGTTTAGGAAGAATAATCGCTTTATTTCCACTTAAGTATAAAAAATAATGGCTCTCATCTTGGTGAACTCTTATTACATCTTTCCACATTATTCGTTCTTCTGAATTGGATTCCATATTAATCCTTAAAAAAGATTCAGAATCAGGCTGAAAAACAAACTCAAATCTTTTTTTGAAATTTGCCAGATTACTTTTTTTGATGTGCGCTTTCGCTATTCTAATTAAATTTAATTTCCAGAGTGGGGGAAAGAGGAAAGCTATAAATAAGGTAAGGACAATATTCATCAGAATATCTTCGATTGTCGAATGAAGGTAATAGTTTGAATAAATAAGACAGAAAAGAACAACAAAAACATAACATATGCGTCGTACTCTAACTACTCGTGGAGAAAAGAAAAAGTTATCTTTTAACAACGCAAATATGTCTTTATCCGTCATTTCATAAGAAATTTTTACAGATGACATAGTAAATATCCTTTCTTTTAAAGTAAAAGATTCACGTCCTACAAGAAATGCTTATAAATCTTTCTCCCCAATCTCCCATTCTGCCTTATCCGCAGTTGAATGGGCAGAAGTAGCTATAAAACGATATGGTGCCTTTCCTGCTAACTTATAAATTAGCTTCCCTTACATTTTCTTTCCAGGTGTTAAATCCTTATTGAAGTCAGCACGAATGAAATCCAACTGTTCCTCATCATCGTTTCTTAGTTGGAAAAGATCGGGGGAAATAACGAGTTCCTTTGACTCCTTGTTTTCCAAAGTTACCGTTAGTACAAGCTCATTTCCCTCTTTATGTACTTTATTAAGGTTTACTATATAGTTATAACCAAGTTTTGCACCCTGCTTTATGGTTAAAGGATCATTTCCATTGTTAACATGATCAGTGTCATTTGTCTTACATGATTGGTTCTCTCTTTATTAGCATAGGCCCCCAGTGACCAACCAGGAGGAACATGAGAATAACAAGGCCCACTTTG
>NZ_JARTJQ010000078.1:0-50983 GCF_036225245.1 Weizmannia sp. CD-2023 | reverse complement strand
CGCCGCCAGCGTTCGTCCTGAGCCAGGATCAAACTCTCAGTAAAGATGTTTGATAAAAGCTCAAAAAGAATTTGACGTTTCGTTTTGTCCAGTTTTCAAGGAACAATCTGTGTTGCTTTCTAAGCGACTTTAATATTCTACTACAAACGAATACTATTGTCAACAACTTTTTCAAATCTGTATTTCAGTAGGCATTTAATTAGCCAACGAATATTACTATACCATGCATTTGGCACGAATGCAATAGTTTTTCGCCATTTATTTTTCAAACAAGCTGAAGCCTGCTTCCTTTCACCAAAGCAGGAAAAAAGCTTATGGTTGGCCATAACAAACATCCATTCCCAAGAAACTGGCCACTTGAACGTTAATATTATATTAAAATAATGTTTTCAAAAAGCAGCGGTTCCTGCCCCGCTGCTTTTTGTAAGTTTTGCTTTGCTTAATCCCTGCTTTTCATTAATGGGAAGAGCAGCACGTCCCGGATAGACGGGGCATTGGTCAGCAACATGACAAGCCGGTCAACGCCGATGCCGAGTCCTCCTGTTGGCGGCATGCCGTATTCCAATGCTTCAATAAAGTCTTCATCCATTTGGTGCGCTTCGTCATTCCCCTGCTCGCGCTCTTTCAGCTGGTTCACGAAACGTTCGCGCTGGTCGATCGGGTCATTCAGTTCGGTGAAGGCATTGGCATGTTCACGGCCGACAATGAACAGTTCAAACCGGTCTGTAAACCGCGGGTCTTTTTCATTTTTTCTAGCAAGCGGCGAGATTTCGACCGGGTGCCCGTAAACGAAAGTCGGCTGGATCAGTTTTTCTTCTACCCTTTGCTCGAAAAATTCATTGACGATATGCCCGTATTCCATATGTTCCGTGATTTCAATATGGTGTTCTTTTGCAAGTGCCCTTGCTTCTTCGGTGCTTGTCACATTCCAGAAGTCGACGCCCGTATATTCTTTAATTGCATCGACCATATGCAGGCGGCACCATTCCGGTTCAAGATTTACTTCATGTTCGCCGTACCGGATGGCGGTGGTGCCGAGTACTTCTTTTGCTGTGTGCACAATCATGTTTTCAGTCAGCTGCATAATATCGTTAAAATCCGCATATGCTTCGTACAGCTCAAGCATCGTGAATTCCGGGTTATGGCGGGTATCGATTCCTTCATTGCGGAAAACGCGGCCGATTTCATAGACTTTTTCCAACCCGCCGACAATCAACCGTTTCAGGTGGAGTTCAATCGCAATCCGCATATAAAGGTCGATATCGAGCGCATTGTGATGGGTGATAAACGGCCGTGCAGCCGCCCCACCTGCAATGGCATGCATCATCGGCGTTTCGACTTCCAAATAGCCGTTCTTGTCCAAATAATTGCGGATGGACTGGATAATGCGGCTTCTTGTAATGAACGTGTTTTTACTTTCTTCACTCATAATCAGGTCGAGATAACGCTGACGGTACCGCTGCTCGATGTCCCGCAGGCCGTGGAATTTATCCGGCAACGGGCGCAGCGCTTTTGTTAACAGAATAAATTCTTTGACTTTGACGGACAATTCGCCCACTTTTGTCCGGAAAACCGTGCCTTTAAGCCCGACAATGTCGCCAAGGTCCGTGCTTTTGAATAACTCGTACTGTTCTTCGCCGACTGCGTCCTGGCGAATATAAAACTGGATTTGCCCTTTCAAGTCCTGGATATGGGCAAACCCGGCCCTTCCTTTCCGCCGTTTTGTCATGATCCGCCCGGCAATGGCAACTGGAATCTCTTTTTCTTCCAGTTGTTCTTCCGTGCATTCGCCGTATTTTTGTTTTAATTCTTCCGTGTCGGTTGTCCGTTCAAAACGCTTGCCGAACGGGTCCACCCCTTTTTCGCGGAGCGCCTCCATTTTTTCTTTCCGGACCAGATACTGTTCATTTATATTTTCGCCACTCATCTTTTTTCCTCCAATCGTTAAAAATGCCGGCCAATATGATAGAAAAGGAAAGACGCCTTTCCTTATTTTCCGCCCTCTTCAAGTATGAAAGGTTCTGCCGCCCAACATTAGCCATTATAGACGTATACCTCTATTATTGTACACAATCTTTCGCGTTCAGACATCCTTTCACCAGGTTTTTTCTTTGTATGTATACAAGCAAGTACTGCCGGGATTCCTCCGGCAGTACTCCGTTACATGGCCTGTCGTTGTTTCCGTACCGGTTATACACCAATCCGTATTTCAGTATAAAGCCGCCGCCGGGTTGTTTAAAATGCCCGGGGGTACCCTTTATGGCAAGAAAGCAGTATCCCCTGTGATCTGTTTCCACAGCCGGACACCATCTTTGTCTGTGCACTTTTTCAGCAGTTCCGCATACGGGGTTTTGGTTACAGGGTCGCAAAGTGCATGGTCCAATTCCGCGAGGGGAACCAAAACAAATGCCCGTTCATGCATGCGCGGGTGCGGAATGGTAAGATTCTCTGTTTTCATATTTTCCTGATTATACAACAAAATGTCAAGGTCTATTGTCCGCGGTCCCCAATGAATTTCCCTTTTTCTCCGTAACTTTTTTTCAATCTCAAGGCAGGCAGCGAGCAGGTCAAAAGGGGATAACCGCGTTTCAATTTGAACAGCCATATTTAAAAACTGTCCCTGCTCGGTGTAACCGACAGGATTGGTTTCATAAATGGATGAAACTTTGCAAACCTTTATGTCCGGGTTGTTTCTAAGTAACCGGATGGCGTGCTGAAGATAATCAAATCGCGGTTCAATATTGGATCCGAGTGCCAAATAAGCGAGATTATCCATTCTTTCTTCTCCTTGTAATTTCGACCGCAACGGACTTGTAATGGCCGGGAATGGGCGGGTCCGGTTTGGTTACTTTGACTGTGACTTCCGCAACTTTTTCGTATAAAGCGAGAATGGAAGCAGCCAGTTTTTCTGCGACAGCTTCAAGGAGCTTGAAAGGCTGCCCTTCAACAATTTTTTTCACGCATGCATAGACATCCGCATAACTGACGGTTTCTTCCAGCCGGTCGGTTTCGCCCGCCTGCTTTAAGTCCAAACCAAGCACGATGGATACACGGAAGCGCTGGCCCAGTTTATTTTCCTCGGGCAATACGCCGTGGTAACCGTAAAATTCCATATCATGAATATAAATTTTGTCCATCCTGTTCCCCTTTTCCGACGAGGGCGTCCATCATTTTCACCATTCTGCTTACAGGTTTTACATCGTGGACACGGACCATATGGCAGCCTTTCATGATGCCAAAGCAGCATACCGCCCCAGTGCCTTCCATTCTTTCGCCCGTCGGCAGCCCGAGCACGCTTCCGATCATGCGCTTCCTTGAGGCAGCAAGCAGAACGGGATAGCCGAGTCCAACAAGTTTGTCGAGGTTTCGCATCATTTCCATGTCTTCCTGAAAACCTTTCGCAAACCCGATACCCGGATCGAGGATGATTTGCCGGTCCTCGACGCCTGCTTTTTTTGCAATCGTGATGCTTTCATACAGGTCGTTCAGACAGTCCCGCATAAAATGTTCATACTGCGGCTTTTCGCGGTTATGCATTAAAATAATCGGAACGTTGTACTGTGCGGCAACATCGGCGATTTCCGGATCCCGTTTTGCCCCCCATACATCATTGATGATATGTGCGCCTGCTTTTATTGCTTCTTCCGCAGTTCTCGCTTTATACGTATCGACAGAAAGCGGCGCCTGGATTTTTCCTGCCACCGCGTGAATGACCGGCAAGATTCTCTCCAGTTCTTCCTCTGCTGACACCGGCTGATGCCCCGGCCTTGTCGACTCTCCGCCAATATCGAGCAGATCGGCACCGTCCTCTACCATCTGATACGCATGTTCCACCGCTTTCTCAGGCTGAAAAAAATTCCCTCCGTCCGAAAAAGAATCGGGCGTTACATTTAATATGCCCATTACATAGGTTTTACGGGTAAAATCGAACGTAAACGAACCACACTTCAACTGCTGTTCTCCCCTTTTTCAGTTCAATAATTATAGTCTATCACATCCGCGGCCATCGATTAATACGGAATACAAAGATGTGGGTCGCTGGAGCAGATCCGGGATCACCCCGGGCGCCCTACTAAAAAAGCTGCCGGATGCCAACTAGAGGCTGGCGTTTCAAACCAGCATAGATAGGCTGTGAAAAGAAAAACCCGCGGGGCGTTTCTCCGCGGGTTTTATCGTTTTTAATCTTCAAACTGGTAAAGCGGGGTGCTCAAATAGCGTTCGCCGGTATCCGGAATGATGGCAAGCACTTTTTTGCCTTTGCCGAGTTTTTTCGCCACTTCAAGGGCAGCGTAAACGGCAGCACCGGAAGAAATCCCGCCGAGAATGCCTTCTTTTGCCGCTGTATCTTTTGCCGCTTTGAAAGCCTGATCCGTTGTGACACGGATAATTTCATCGTAAATTTCTTTATCAAGTGTTTCAGGGACAAAGTTGGTGCCGATACCTTGAATTTTGTGCGGGCCCGGTTTGCCTTCAGACAACAGCGGGGAGTCATCCGGTTCAACAGCATAAATTTTGATACCTGGATAAGCTTCGCGCAGCGCCTGGCCAGCCCCTGTAATCGTTCCGCCGGTGCCGACGCCGGCAACAAAAGCATCGAGCTGATCTCCCATTTGTTCAATGATTTCTTTACCGGTTGTCAAACGGTGGATTTCCGGGTTGGCCGGGTTTTTGAATTGCTGTGGCATAAAATAGCCGTTTTCTTTCACGAGTTGTTCCGCTTTATTTACTGCGCCTTTAATGCCTTCAGAGCCCGGGGTTAAAACAAGCTTTGCCCCGTATGCACGCAGTAGGCTGCGACGTTCCATACTCATTGTTTCCGGCATGACAATGACAGCTTTGTATCCTTTTGCAGCCGCAATCATGGCAAGCCCGATTCCCGTGTTGCCGCTTGTCGGTTCAACAATGGTGTCGCCCGGTTTTAAGCGTCCTTTTTGTTCAGCGTCTTCAATCATCGCGAGGGCAATCCGGTCTTTTACACTGCTGGCCGGATTGAAATATTCCAGCTTCAAATACACTTCTGCATCATTTTCATTTGTCAGACGGTTTACTTTTACAACCGGTGTGTTGCCGACCAATTCAGCAACAGAGTTCACATACTTTGCCAAAATCATCCACCCCATATTCCGAGTATTTTTATTGGTTTAATATCTAAAAATTAACATCTTTTTACGCAATTGTCAACCAAAATGCCTTGCTATTCTATGACAAAGTGCCTAAGAAACAATGCCGGCAATATCGCTTTTTTAGCCACTGACGCTGGGCTTCTTGATCAAGCGACGGCTATTGCAACGGGACGGGGGCAAGCTTCCGTCAATCAAACAGGCCAGCCCCGATTAGACAACTTGGTTAAAAGTTGCCCATTCGCGCTCAAGGGGCCCGCATTCATCTGAAAAGGAAGGCCGTTTTGCCGAAAATCATCCTGCCCTCACGGCTTTCGCCTTACCCCTTTGCTTCTTCCAGCATTTGTTCCAGATCTTCACGGCTAAAATGGTATTTTTCACGACAGAAATGGCAGACGGCTTCAGCTTGCCCGTCTTCCTCGATCATGTCCCTGAGCTCCTGTTTGCCGAGGCCGATCATAGCAGAAGCAAATTTTTCTTTGGAGCAGGTGCATTCAAACCGTACTGCCATTTTCTCCAATATCTGCACATTTTCTTCGCCGAGCAGATTTGCCAATATTTCTTCCGGCGAAAGCCCCTGGCGGATAAGGTCGGAAATCGGGGCGGTATCAGAAATTTTATTTTCAATTTCCGAGATGACTTTCTCGTCTGTTCCCGGCATCAACTGGATGATAAACCCGCCGGAAGCCAGAATCGTGTTGTCGGGATTAACCAGCACACCGACACCGACTGCAGATGGCACTTGTTCGGAAGCGGCAAAATAATACGTAAAATCTTCGCCGAGCTCGCCGGATACAAGCGGAACCTGGCCTGAAAAATTCTCACGAAGCCCGAGATCTTTTACAACGGTAAGCGTCCCATCTGTCCCGACTGCACGCCGGACATCCAGCTTTCCTTTTTTGTTTAAATCAAAATGGGTTTGCGGATTGGTAACATAGCCCCGGACTTCCCCGTGTGCATTCGCGTCTACCAGAATGACACCGATCGGTCCGCCGCCTTCCACTTTGATCGTAATTTTTTCATCCCCCTTCAGCATGGCCCCCATCATCGCCCCCGCTGTCAACGTTCTGCCCAGCGCGGCGGAAGCTGTCGGCCAAGTGTAGTGCCTCCGTTGGGCTTCTCCAACGGTTTCCGTTGTTTCCGCAGCGTATGCCCGGACCTGCCCGTCATACGCTAATGCTTTAATTAAATAATCCGCCAAAAGAAAAATCCTCCTTTAATGCTGTAAGTTTCGGTTATAAATCAAGTGCAACCCTTTTAAAGTCAAAAATTGGTCGACGATATCAATGCTTTTTGATTCTTTTGCAATGAGGGGTGCATGCCCGCCTGTTGCAATGACGACCGGGTCTTTTTTACTTTTTGCTTTCATCCGGGACACGATACCTTCAACCTGTCCGACATAGCCGAAAACAATGCCTGCCTGCATGGCACTAACGGTGTTCCGGCCAATAATATCATCCGGGCTCGCGATTTCTATCCGGGGCAGTTTGGCTGCTCTCGAGTACAGGGCTTCCGCTGAGATGCTGATGCCCGGCGCAATCGCCCCCCCCATATACTGCTTTTCCTCGTTAATATAACAATAAGTAGTCGCTGTCCCGAAGTCGACAATAATTAACGGACTGCCGTATTCGTGGATGCCGGCGACCGCATTGACAATCCGGTCCGCCCCCACCTCACGCGGATTATCGTATTTGATGTCGAGCCCTGTTTTCACCCCTGGGCCGACGATAAGCGGCGAAACGTGGAAATATTTGCTGCACATCCGCTCCAGTGCGTACATAATTGGAGGCACCACAGAAGAAATAATAATGCCAGTAATATCGTTAAAGTGAATGCCGACATGGCGGAACAAGGCTTTCATAGACATGCCGTATTCATCTTCCGTTTTATCCCGGACGGTTTGAATGCGCCAATGATATTTTAGTTCATCTTTATCGTATACACCTAATACAATGTTTGTATTCCCCACATCGATCACCAATAACATTATGCTCACCACTTTGTTTTTCTGTTAGTTTTTATGCAACCATCATACCATAATCTCCGTGATTTAGAGAATGCTTTCATTTGGTTCCCTAGCCATAAAAAAGCACCGCCTTTTTTTTCAGACGGTGCTTTTTTAAATGATTTGCAACCTATCAAAGTTGATCATCATCTGCCGGTCTTGATGGTCCCAGTTTCCCCGGCCGTTTTTCATCTGGCATCCCGGTATCCGAATTATTTCCGGCACCCGGATCCACTTCTTTGATGCCGCCCTGCTTCGACTGCAGGTTCACGCGCGGCTCGGTTCCACCGATTTCAGCCGGATCCTGGGATTTCGCAGGCTGTTCAGGCAACGTGCCATGTTCAAACAGATGCTTGATTTGTTTTGCATCCAATGTTTCCACTTCAAGCAGCGTTTTTGCGATCAGTTCCAGCTTATCGCGGTGTTCAAGCAAGATCTGCCGTGCCCGTTCATAACAGGTTTTAATGATATTTTGAATCTCTGTATCAATTTCGTAGGCAATTTTATCGGAATAATTTTGGTCATTGTTAATATCTCTGCCCAAAAATACCTGGCCTTGCGAAGACCCGAACTGGAGAGGGCCAAGCTTATCGCTCATCCCAAATTCAGTTACCATCCTTCTCGCAATGCCGGTTGCGCGTTCAAAGTCGTTGGATGCGCCCGTTGACACTTCACCGAACGTAATTTCTTCGGATACACGGCCGCCGAGAAGCCCCGTAATCTTATCGAGCAATTCTGGTTTTGTCATGAAATAACGGTCTTCTTTCGGTACCATCATCGCGTACCCGCCGGCCTGTCCGCGCGGCACAATGGTCACTTTCTGGACAATTTCCGCTTCATCGAGCACAAGCCCGATAACGGTATGCCCGGATTCATGGAAGGCCACAATATTGCGTTCTTTTTCCGAAATGACCCGGCTCTTTTTCGCCGGTCCGGCAATGACGCGGTCTGTCGCTTCATCAATATCCTGCATGTCAATTTTTTTCTTGGAAGCCCTTGCCGCAATCAACGCTGCTTCATTAAGCAGGTTTTCCAGATCGGCTCCGGAAAAACCTGGTGTCCGTTGGGCAATCGCTTTTAAATCGACGGACGGGTCAAGCGGCTTATTGCGCGCATGGACACGCAGCACAGCTTCACGCCCGTGGACATCCGGTCGGTCAACCGTAATCTGACGGTCAAAGCGTCCCGGCCGCAGAAGCGCAGGATCAAGAATATCCGGGCGGTTTGTTGCCGCAATAATAATGATTCCTTCATTGGCGCTAAATCCGTCCATTTCAACGAGCAGCTGGTTCAACGTCTGTTCACGTTCATCATGGCCGCCGCCGAGCCCTGCACCACGCTGGCGCCCGACTGCGTCAATTTCATCAATAAAGATAATACAAGGCGCGTTCTTTTTCGCGTTTTCAAATAAATCACGAACCCGGCTTGCACCGACACCGACAAACATTTCGACAAAATCAGAACCGCTGATGGAGAAGAAAGGAACGCCTGCTTCACCTGCAACTGCCCTTGCCAGCAATGTTTTACCGGTTCCCGGAGGCCCGACAAGCAGTACGCCTTTCGGGATACGGGCACCCAGTTCGGAAAACTTGCGTGGATCTTTTAAGAATTCGACGACTTCGACAAGTTCCTGTTTCTCTTCATCCGCGCCGGCAACGTCACGGAAACGGACTTTCTTTTTGTCGTCATTGTAAAGCCTTGCTTTGCTCTTCCCGAAATTCATGACACGGCCGCCCCCGCCCTGTGCCTGGTTCATCAGGAAGAAGAACAGAATGAAAATAATCACAAACGGAATAATGGATGTCAGGAAAGAAACCCATCCATTCGTTTCTTTTGCCTGGAGGACATCGACTTTCACTTTTTGATCGTGCGCCGCTTTATCGATCCGGTTCAGCATGGCCTGGTCATCCATAACATACGTAATAAACTGTTTATTGCCGTCTTTCAGCAGGCCCCGGATCTCATAAACGCCCCTTGAAGGCTGCGTTGTTATACTCTTTACACTGCCATTATCCAAATAAGAAACAAATTGATCATAGGATATCGTTTCCGTCGTTTCGCTGCTGCGGTTAAAAAAACTTACGATCCCGATCAGGACGACAAATAATAATACGTAGAAAATTGTATTTCTGAAGATCCGATTCATTCCTTACCTCCTCCCACGGTCTTAAAAAACTATATTCAATAGTACTATAGTGGTTTTTAATTTAACAATATTTTGCACCCGTTTTTCATCTTTTTTTCACAGACCGTTTGCTTTTCCATACATATAGCCTGAATTTCACAATGATAGTCCTCTTTTTTCGGAATTCTTACTCCCCCTCATGGGTATAAACAGCTGGCTTCAGGATGCCGATATACGGAAGGTTGCGGTATTTTTCCGCATAGTCAAGGCCGTATCCGACAACGAATTCATCCGGGACAATGAATCCGACATAGTCAGCCTGGATGTCCGCTTTCCGACCCGATGGTTTGTCGAGCAATGTGACGATTTTAATGGATTTTGCTTTCCGGTAGCGGAACAATTCAACCAGGTAACTGAGCGTCATCCCGCTGTCAATAATGTCTTCGATAATCAGGACATCGCGCCCTTCCACCGAGGTATCCAAGTCTTTTAAGATTTTGACTTCTCCGGATGAAACAGTAGAATTCCCGTAGCTCGATACGTCCATAAAATCCATTTCCAAATATGTATCCATATGCTTGACAAGATCGGCCATAAACATCATGGCGCCTTTTAATACCCCGATCGCAAGCGGAAATCTGCCATCATACTCTTTCGTCAGCTGCTCCCCCAATTCCTTTACTTTTCGCTGGACTTCCTCTTCTGTAATGAGGATTTTTTCAATATCCTGATTCATCTTGCGATTGCCCCCTAGAAGTTGTTTGCTTACAATAGTGCACGACATAGTAGGTTTCATCAGGTAAAATAAGCCCGGATTCAAACTTTGCTTTTTTCAGATTCGGAAGCCACAGGATGTTCCCTTTTGAATCGGTTACAACCGGCCACAAATCCCGCTCCGGCTTTGAAATTTTCTCATCAATAAATATATCTTTTACCTTTTTTGAACCATTTAGTCCTTTTGCTTCAATTCTGTCCCCCGGTTTCCTTGTACGGACAATAAGGGGGAGAGAAGTGTCGTTTATGTGTAATAATAGCATATTCTTTGGCAGGGATGAATATGAAATTTTGCTTTTTACAAGCTTTATCGTATACCCGTTCGGCAGATCAATCTTCATCCCTTCATCCAAGACATATTGATATGCAGAACGGGCGGGGCGGCGCCCAAAAGAAAAGGCCATGCGCCCGTAGTCCCTTACAGCCTTTAAGCCGCCGGGGAGATCGGCGCTCCCGGACGGATTGGAGCCTGAAGCCAGTTTTAAAACGGCATCTGTATGTATCGCTGTGACGTCTTTTATGTCTTCATTGTAAAGATATTTTAATATTAGATGAATCGCCCGCCTTTGTAAAGGCATAGGCATCCCTTTGAACTTCCGGAGATCGAGCGTGCAAGTTCCGGACCCTGTTTCCGCCATCTGCTTTAATTTTTCCTGCGCCAGCCCGTAAAGATAGATTTCATCTTCCAAAAGCTCTTCGCTGAATCTTTGAAAATGCAAATGGGCCCGCGGGTTTTCTTTCTTTAGAAAAGGCAGGACGGACGCACGAAACCGGTTTCTTGCAAAGTCGGGGGATGCGTTGCTTTCATCGGTGCGTGGTTCGAGATGATAATGGGCGCAGTAATCTATGATTTCTTTTTTGGCCGTGCCCAATAGCGGACGGATGATTTCTCCCTTTGCAAACGGCCGGCGAAACGGAATGCCTGCCCTTCCCTTTCCGCCTGCGCCCCTTGTAAGCCGCATCAGTACCGTTTCCATCTGGTCATCGCCGTGGTGGCCTAATACAACTTTATTGGCGCCGGTTTTCTCCATTGCTTCAGCGAGAAAAGCATACCGGTATTTTCTCGCTGCTTCTTCAATGCCAAGGCCTTCTTCCTTCGCTTTTTCCAGCACCGGGATTTCTGCCGCTTCACAACCGATACGGTGAGATTCGCAAAAGCTTTTGACAAACAAAAGGTCTTTACAGGACGCTTCCCCCCTTAGCATATGGTTAACATGAGCGGCTGTTATCTTTACACGGAAGCGCTCCCTTCGCGAAGTGAGAAAGTGGAGGAGCGCAAGTGAATCCGGCCCGCCGGAAACCGCTACGAGCAAATGGTCTCCCGCCTCAATCAGCCTGTGTTTCCTGATAAAATGGAATACATTGTCCTCAAATGCGAGCATAAAACCTGTCCTTTTCGGTACCGTTTTGTTATTTCCATTGTAACATGGGCGTTTCCAAATTTCTAAACATATTCTGCTTTAAAGAATTTGTGCCGGTGTATTTATCCTGAATATTCATTTCCATCCTTTTGCTTGCATGGACGTTTGCGTAAAATTTGCGCTATAAAAAGGAACTTCAGTTTTTCCATCAAGCCCGACCATCGATTTCTACGAGAACTACTTTTTGCGGCAGGCAACAGAGCGGCAATATTTTGTTCATTTTATATAGCATTTTCATCATAAGGCAAACGGCCGGAAATTTATGCTTTCTTTATAAAAAGGCGCCCGTCCTGAAAAAAGCATAGACTTGCCATCCTTGCCAGTGCTGCGCTCGTTGTCGCTGCGCACTTATTTTCGGCCATGCTGTAATCCCGGATTAGGAGGCCGCCGCATTTTTCCGGCATAAATTTGTGGATATTTAAAAAGGGATGCTGATTTGTCCGTAAGTATAATACCAGTATAACACAGAGATCATCAAGATGATCATCATGGCAGCCATGAACTTTTTAAATTTTCTAAACCTCCGTCTTTTTGCCCGCGACTGTCCGAGTTTTGATTTTTCCGGCCTGTGCGTTGTTTTGGCTTTCTTCTTTTCTCTATGCGAAGTCAGCAGCATAAGCATGTCCTGCCTCATCTCAAAAGCTGTCCGATATCCTCCCCCCAGCGCTTTCCGCAGCACCGCCTCAAATTTGCACAGCCCGGCATGTTGCCTGACCGCCGCCATCAGTTGTGGGAAACCATTTGCCTGTTTTTTTAAAAACCGGTTCGGATAGGCAAGATTGATCATTACCATTGCAACGGAAAACAAATCATAGGAAGGCTCGGCTTTCCGCGATCCCAACCCCCAGTAACCTCTGTCGAAAAACTCCGTAAATTCTTTTACTGAACGTCCGATCTTTGTCATCCCGCCCGGATCAATGCAGCGGATCCTGTTTCCAGGGGTTCCAACCAGCAAGTTTTCGGGCTTCAAATCTCCGAAAATCCAGCCCTGTTCATGCAAATGTTGTAAATCGGAAAGAAGCTGGATCACAAGCACTGCCGCCCAGGAAAAACCTTTCCCGGTGACAAAGGAAAGCAGATCCGGGCCGTCTATATATTCCATGACATAAAAAGGAATGATCTCCCGCCCGCGCTCCCAGTCATCCGCTTCCAAAAAGGAAGGCCCGAGGGACTGCCCCCGGGCCTTGGATATGGTTTTTAGTACGCTGGACTCGGATGCCACCTGGGCAGTGCTCACACCGACTTTTAATGCAACCGGACCGGCCGCCGATTCCGCCAGATAAACAGCGCCATTTGCACCGGCCCCGAGGCGCTTTAGCAATCTGTACCGGTTTTTATGCCATTTCCCCGTCACAACCGTACCCGGCGGATCATTAAATGGATTCTTCAAAGTATTGTCCGTCATCATGCGTATGATATCCCCTCAGCTTCCTTTTCCGGTCAAAATGGCGGATCGCCTCATGAATGGCCGGCCCTGTCGGCGTAATCCCGCCTGTCTGCAGTTTCGGAAATATGGCCACGAGCGATTCCAGTTTCGGTGTCCAGTCAAGCAGTTTCTCCGTTTCTTTCCTTTTCCCAGGAAATATAAAAACTGAAAATTGGTTATTCCCCATTCGCGCATTCAGGCTTAAAGACAAATCAAGCAAAGCTTCTTTTACAGTCTCGAGCTTCGGTTTCATACTTGCGCTTGTATCGACGAGCACGAGAATGTCCAAATCCACTGTTTCCCCCAGTTCATCTACCACCTCCAACACATCGCCGCGTTTTTCAGGCGGCAGTGCTTCAATGGATCCGTTACTTCCCAAAATATGTTTTAATTCCTTGTTCACGATTCCCTGAATCGTCTGGGTCATCGCTTTCCGAGTGACCATTTGCACGGTTTGCGATAATTGTTTCGTATAGACGATCTGGCTGACGCCACCCCCCGACATGGCGATATTTTGAATTTCCGCTGCCCCTTTTTCATCAATGATATCCCGTTCCATGACGCCAATTACATTAATGGTGATGCCTGCTTCTCTTGCCAATGCCGCAGCTGCAGCCGGATCACCCCCCTGGTTTGAACATCCGTCCGTAATCAGCAAAATCTGTTTTAAAGTGCCTGCATTCATTTTTTCTCCTCCTTGTCATTGACGGCATTTCTTCGTTTTTACCATCATCGACAATCGGGAGAAAATATATACCGTTGCCTTCCGCTTCTTCTATATGGCACGGACATTTAAGAGATCATTTTTTTCCCTTTGCTAACGGGGATGGCCGCCCATTTCGGCGTGTTGTGTTTGATTTTTGCAACGACGACCGTCATATCATCTTCAATTAAACCGGATCGCGAGCGGATCACTTCTTCTATGAGCAGGTCGGCAATTTCCTGGGGATTTTCCGTTTCCAGCTCCCGGATTTTCCGCTTGATCCATAATTCCGGGTTTTCAATGTAACGCGGGCCTTCCAAAATCCCGTCACTCATCATGATTAAAATATCACCGGCTTTCAGCTGCCGGGAAACGACATCCACATCAAATTCCTGGATCATGCCCATCGGCAAGTTCCCAGATTCAATTTTGATCACTTTATCGCCGCGTTTAATAAAGCTCGGCGTTGATCCAATTTTTAAAAATTTGCTGCTTGCATCCTGCAGGTCGATCATCGCCAGATCAAGCGTGGAAAACACTTCTTCCTGCGTCCTTAGCGCCAGAATGGAGTTCACCGATTTGATGGCAATCTTTTCTTCTATGCCCGATTCTAAAATCTGCCGCAAGAGCCTGAGCGTCTCATTGCTTTCATGATGGGCACGCTCGCCGTTTCCCATGCCGTCGCTGATAGCAATGGCGTACTTTCTTGAGCCAAGCTCGATCATCGAATAACTGTCACCGGATATAAAACCGCCTCCTTTTGCGGCATGCGCCACACCGGTGTCGACGACAAATGCCCTGGCCGAACGGAATGTCACATAGCCAAGCCCGCCCGACTGCGAACTGAACTCTTCTTTCTGGACAACAATCGTTTCTCCTAATATATCGGAAAGCATCGGCGCGATGATCTTTTCGCATTCGCCGTAGCCACTGTACTGCGGCAAGGTGATATCAATGTCAATATTGCCCGACTCTAGGCTGTAAATTTCGACCTGGTCAATATCGAGCCCGAAATCCTGTAATGACTCGAGGATCATTTCTTCCTGCCGCTGGTGGTTCTCGCGCTCCCGCTGAATTTCCTTTGCAAAATCTCCCATGACTTCCGAAACGCCCTGCAGCTGTTCTGCGACAATTTTCCGGCTTTCTTTGATCATTTTTTTGAATTTTTGATTGGCCTGGTAAAATGTCAATTCCTGGTTGATCGCATCTTCCACTTTTTGGGCCCTGACACAATGTTTCTCCAATTCGCGATGAGCACGCCTCGAAACCGCGCCGTCCCTTTCACTCAGGTCCTCCATCGTCATTTTCATCAAATCATACGTCTTATCAAAGTTTTTCGCCCAGCACTGCTCTTTTTTGAAGCAGGTCTGGCATGTCCGTTCCGTGACATTGCTGAAAAAATAATCCAGATCCCGCTCACGGTCCTCCTCTTCTTTCGTATGGTCATACTGCGAAAAGCTTTTGGAAAGCGCCTGGAAAACGGACGAGAACTGCTCCACGCGGTGAACCGTCACATCGCGCACTTTCCTTAAATACTGCTGCTGCTCCTTCATATATTCGGCTGTCCCCGGGATATGCCGCGCCATTTTTGCCGTAAACGGGGACGGCGTTAAAAAGAAAAGGGCAATGCTCACGCATGTTTCATACAGCGCGGCGCTTAAAGACGCCCCGGACTCGCCGTACATCGTAATCAGCAGGGTCGCAACAAGCATCCCGGCAGCCGCCCCCCCGCGCTTCCCTTCCTTTAACAATCCGCACAGGAGCCCTGCGAACGCAAGCAGGCTCATTTGATAAAAGCTGGACACGTTGGCAAGGCTGAAAATGAGACCGGTCACAACCCCGACAGTGGAACCGACCGTCGCGCCGCCGACAAACGCAAACAGGAGGACAAGATAGCGCGAAAAAATATGCTCAACGGACAACCCGTTCACCGTCCAGCCGATTGTCCCGGTCAAAACGGACGCGAGCACAATGATGAGACTGACGACTTCCTCCGTTTTTAATGTTTTTTTTCGTCTTGTTTGTGATAAGATTGGAATGCTTTGCATAAATATCATGGTAAGGATAAAGGTTAAGCACGATTCCACACCCGCCATCAGGCCGTCATAAAAAGAGAGCTGGAACTGCTGCTGAAGATAAAGGTAAGCGCATTTTGAAACAAGCGAGACAGCAAAGATGTAAAAGGGCAGCACCCGGGTTTCCTCTTTATGGTATTTGCCGAACAATCTGAATACAAGAATAAAGAGGATGGTCGAAGCCAGCGTGTACATCCCGTTCGCAACAGATAATGTTAATCCGCCCGCAGTGAGCCCGAGCAGCGTGATGGGCGCCTTATCCCGCTTCATCACGTAGACAGCTGCGAAAAACGGCAATGCAAACGGCGTAAAGTGCGACAAGATAAGGGCCCTTCCCAATAAAAAGCCAATGATCAAAAGACTGATCCCTTTTTGGATAAACAAAGATTCAAATTTCCCCCGGAGCTGCTTCCATCCTTTTGCAAACTCTTTTTTTGTTTCCTCAAGATCCACATGGCCCCCCTGTTCCATCATCCCGCGCTCAACTTTCCCCAAATTCATCATAAACTCCCCCTCATCACTTTGTTACAAGCAATTATAAAAGGACAAGTTTTAAAAGTTTGTCAAAATTCCAATGCAGTCCAAAAGAAAAGTTCGACTTTTTCCACAAATATGCGATGTATTTTACAATTTTTTTCAAAAAGAGAAGTTGACAAATGGGGGCAGTGCCGTTATTATAGAAAATGTGCTTTTTCATTTAAGCCATGGCGGCGTAGCTCAGCTGGCTAGAGCGTACGGTTCATACCCGTGAGGTCGGGGGTTCGATCCCCTCCGCCGCTATATCTGTTTTGAAAAAAAACCGGCCCGTTCAAGGCCGGTTTTTTTCGTGTGATTCGGCGATTTTTGTCCGAAACAGCAAAAAGAAAAAGCGGATCCGACAAACATTTCTGTTTGAACCGGTTCCGCCCTCCAATTTAAAGCAAATGATACGGATATATGAGTCAACTAGACAGCAAGTTAGCCTCTTCTCGCGCCGCGGCCGCCGCGTTTTGATTCTGTATTTCGTTTGAGCGAAGACAGGCGATCTTCACTGTCTTTCAAAAAGCGCGCCATTTTGGATTCAAAATCTTCTTTTCCGCGGTTATTTCCCCGACCATGCCTTTGCGGCCGATGGGAATGGGACTGGGATTGGGATTGCTGCGCCTGGTCTTTCGCCTTGCGGATCGACAAACCGATTTTCCCGTCTTTTTCGACATTCAGCACCTTTACTTCAACGATATCGCCGACTTTTAAATGGTCATGAATGTCTTTTACATAGTTATCAGCAACTTCACTGATATGAACCAGCCCGGTTGAGCCGTCCGGCAATTCGACGAAAGCCCCGAAATGCGTGATGCCTGTTACTTTACCTTGTAACTTGCTGCCTGCTTCAATTGACATAAAAAAATTTTTCCTCCTTAAAAGATAAAAAATCAACCTTTAACATATTATAACGAACATGAAAAAAGAGTGTCAATAAGACACGTCTTCTTCTTGAGTATTCTTTTTGGAATCAGGCAAATTAAAAATGATCTCCCCTTTTTTGGAAAGGAAATATTCGCTACGGGCGAGTTTTGCAATATAGTCATCATCTTTCAGTTTCTTAATCTCGCTTCTGAGCATCGCCTGCTGCTTGTCAATGTCCCTTACTTGATGCACTAGCTTTGCTTTTTGTTCTTTTTTTGCCGCGAGCTGTGCGTTCCGTGAGACCAGGGTGGAGACGAGCAGTGCGGAAACAAGCACTGCCATAACACCGAAAAGCGCCAATCGCCGGAAAAGCAGCTTACGCCTTCTCGCCAGTACTTTTTCTTTGACCGATTGCTGTTTTATATAAGCATTGTCCATTGAAGCAATATTGCGTCCCAACATACTCCCTCCTAAAAAGCCCTAGGCAGAGCGGAAAGTATAGCCACCGGGCTTATCTTTAAAAAAACCTGCCGATCCGGTTTTTCAGTTTGATAAACTTATTCTGGATTGTTTTCCATAATCCTGCCGTTTTCTTAAAAAAACGTTCAAAAGAGGCGCGCAGCGGATTGATGCGCCATAAAAAAACACCCAGTACGGAAAACGGTTTAAGCCCAGTCTTTAATATCCATATTACCATTTTTGCCATCATTTTTACAATCGTATAAAGCAATCGCCCCGCGCCGAGAAAAAGGGCAAACAAAAGAAGGACAAATCCTTTGGCCGGGCGGAAAACAAGAAGCCGGAACATGCCGGCTGTAAACCGGCCGATGCGGCGTGCTGCCTGGATGCACCATTCCAACAGCTTCAAGTATCCGTTTTTGAATAATGCCTGGTAAGCGGCAAACCCGCACAGGAGGGCAATAAAAATATAAAACCGGACTTCCCCGGCGTTTACCAGGAACAGGACATAAAATAGCAGCAGGCTCTGGCACAGCCAAAAAAGAACATCATGGACAAAGACAACCCAGCGCTTTCTTTTCCGCCTTTGCAAAAAACGGTTATACGTATCAAGGGTGCCGCCGAAAAAGCTTCCCATCGCGATCATGGCAAGCATCGTATAAAATTGCACGCTCAGGCTCATCTAAACAGCTTGCTAAAGAGTCCCTTAGCTTTCTCCCCGTGATGGTCATCCAAATAAACAAGATCAAACACTTTTCCTTTTATCGAGACGACCCCTTTGTCAACATCCAGGTTTTTCATTTGCAAATTCTGCCCGCGAATGGCGAGAAAGCCCATCACCGTTTCCAGCAAAAACTCCTCATTGTCAAAGCTTTCCACCTGCTTCACGCCGGTAATATCCAGCAGCTTGCGGCCGCGCATTATCACATCGTGTTCCTGGAGAACCGGTTTGCTTGCTTGCGGTGTATTATAAAAGTCACTCATCCTGATCCCCACTTTCCTTGTCCAAACTTTGTACTATACTATGCCCGTCCGGACAAAAAAAGACCAAAAGGGAACAGCACACGAAACTAAAGCACGGCCATACGAAATTCGCACGGACCTCCGGAAACGCCTTCCCGTAAAGCTTCTATTCTAGAACTTTTCGGGTGTGTGATCCTCTCCCGCACATCCCCAGGGCGCACATTCTGCAAAAAAATAAAAAAGGCGTCCATAGCCGGTTCATAGCTTCGGACACCCTGAAACATTTTTATTCATTGACCCGCGTTTCACTGATCATCGTGTACATGCCAGCGGCGTCTTCTTTTTTTGTCGACTCCCTTAAATTCTCCACTTTCACCTTGACCACTTTCTGGCCGAAACGGATGGTCAGTTCATCCCCTGTCTTCACGTTTGAACTGGCTTTTGCCTGGACGCCATTGATCTCGATTCTGCCCTGGTCGGCAACTTCTTTTGCAAGCGTACGCCGTTTGATCAGCCGTGAGACTTTTAAAAATTTATCGAGACGCATTGTCGTGTTTTCCATATCCATCCCTCACTCCCGTTTTTCCTGTTTTTCGGCAGCTTTTATCCGCTCCCAGTTTTGCGCGACTTCTTCAGCGCTTTCGGCTTTCACATTGCCGAACACATGCGGATGGCGCCGGATCATTTTTGAAGCAAGCCCTTCTATCACATCTTCCATCGTAAACATGCCTTCCTCTTCGCCAATTTGCGCATGCAGCAAAACCTGGAGCAGCACATCGCCAAGCTCTTCAACGAGATTGTCCTCATCTTCATTGTCAATCGCGGCAAGCACTTCCTCGCACTCTTCAAGCAAATATTTTTTCAGCGAGAGATGGGTTTGTGCCCGATTCCATGGACAACCATCCGGCGCACGCAAAGCCGCGATGATTTGCCGCAGCTCGGCGAAATCCCGCAAATCCTGCTCTTTAAGCGGCGGAACGTAGACGCTCGTTAAATTATCGAGCTCAAATCCACGGTCCAGTTCATACAGCTTCAGCCATTTAACAGCTTCATCCGTACTGCCGGCAGCGCGGACGATGGCCACCTGGTGTTCATCCGGATATTTTTCCATGAGGGCCAGCTTGACTTCAGAAGCCGTCAACGTATCATACACCTGCCCGACTACCAAATGCTGGTTCGTCCGGATGTCGTGCGATTTTAAAGCAGTGCCGTTCATGAGCTGGAAGCCCTCAATCGGATCCACCCTGACAGAAGCGAACAACGCATCGATAAAACTATGCCCGCCTGCGATTTTGATTTCCATCTGTTTAGCCGCGCTTTGTTCGAGCAGAAGCTGGACTGTCCGTTCCGCCACAAACGGATGGCCAGGTACGGCATAAAGAATATCCTCCTGTTCCGCTTCCCGGAAAAGGATCTCCACAATTTCTTCGTATACCGCTTCAAATTGATCGTGGCGCTCGTATACGTCATCAAAAGCCGTATACTTCATCCCTTCCCGTTCAAGTTCCGACACGGTCGGATGTTCTTTTGTCCGCAGAAAAATTTTCCGGTTTGCTTTCAGCTGTCTGTATACACCGAGCGGAAGCTGGCCCATATCCCCGGCCCCGAGACCGGCAACAGTGATGCTATGTTTTTTGTTTTCCAATCCAATTCTTTCCTTTCAGGCCGGCTAATTTTGTTCCAAAAGGCACAAGCCCCCATTCTTCATCCGTCAGCAAACGCAGCCGGGCGGCACAAAATAGAAAAACAGCCGCACCGATCGCCGTCCCCCCCAAAGCAGCCGGGACGCTTGCTGCCCTGCCCGAAAGCCCGTAGGCAAACAGGCGGAGCCAAAGCTGCAAACAAGCGGACATGGCAAAAAGGGAGAGAGCGAGCTTGCCGAAAAATAGAGCCGGCAGCATTTTAACATATGCTTTACCCAATTTTATCATCAATATAAGCGAAATAAACCCTAAAGCGGCGACGGTGGCAGCGGAAGCGCCCATCGTCCCGAAACGGGGAACCCACACCTCGTTTAACCCATATTTCAACAAGACGCCTGCTGTAATGGCAACTGCAGGGGTGTACACCTTGCCCATTCCCTGCAGGATGCCTGAAAAGGTTAAAATCCAGGTGCTGAATAAGATGGAAACCGAAAAAACAGACAGCACAGCTGTTCCCGCGCTGCTTTCAAACAACATCGTATTGGCAAACGGCATGATCCCAATCAGTCCAACTGCAGCGCCCGCGCCGATCGCCGTGCTGATTTTTAAAGCAGCCTGTACCTGTTTTTCAAGGCTTTTTCGCCTGCCCTTCTTATATTCAAGTGCAATTACCGGGACAAGGTTCAGGGCAAAGGAGGA
The DNA here is from genome assembly GCF_036225245.1 of Weizmannia sp. CD-2023. Classification (NCBI taxonomy): domain Bacteria; kingdom Bacillati; phylum Bacillota; class Bacilli; order Caryophanales; family Bacillaceae; genus Heyndrickxia; species Weizmannia sp. CD-2023. The sequence continues at coordinate 30,184 of NZ_JARTJQ010000078.1, read as the reverse complement.
CGCTGCCACTGTTCCAAGCTGCAAAAACGGCTGTCCGCGGTCGTAGATGCCTTTCAGTTTTTTTGCCGCTTCCGCCCCCCAGCCGGCGTCTTTTAACAACGCGTAAAGATGGAGGGAATCGACAAATTGGAACAAAACGAGGACAAGGCCGCTGATACAGACCGCAATCCCGCTGCAAAACAGGGAGCGGGCCGCCTGCTTTACGTCGTTCCATTCAAGGAGCTGGGCTGCCTTTTCCTGTCTGCCGCCCTTTACCAGATAAAATACAAGCACTGCCGCAGACACCGCACCTCCCAGCACGGAACCGAACACGGCCCCTTGTCCGGCTGCATAAAGCGAAAAACCGCCGCGGACCAGCCAAAAGGAAAGAAGAAGAATGGCCGCAACCCGGACCGTCTGTTCGAGTACCTGGCTGAGCGCAGTCGGCACCATCCTTCCCTGTCCCTGATAAACACCCCTGATCGCGGAAATCAACGGCATCAGCAAAAAGGAACAGGAAACCGTCCGGATAAGCGGAGAAAGACGGGGATCCCCCATCCATGCCGCCAGCTTCCCTGCAGTGAAAAAAACGGCAAGAAACAATCCGGCACCGAATAAACCGAGGATGAGGAACACCGCGTTTAAAAATGTGCGGTGGCTGTTTTCGCCCGCTGCTTCCCGTTCCGCCACCATTTTGGAAACGGCAACCGGAAAACCGGAAGAGGAGAGTGCCATCACAATCCCGTAAATCGGATATACTTGCTGATAAATATAAAAACCGACATCGCCGACAATATTTTGGAACGGCACGCGGTAAACTGCACTGAGGATTTTTGTAATGACGGATGACAAGGTTAAAATCAGAATGCCTTGAAAAAGCTTTTTTGACTCATGATCCTGCTGCACGTCTTTTCTGCCTTTCACACGGCCGCCACACCGTACGTAGAATAAAATCGAATGTATTATACCATAAAAAGGGATACAAGACGCGCCTTACAGACAACCTGCAAAAAAACAGATCAAAAAACGCAGACCCTTTGCCTGCGTTTTTTTGGCGTACGTGAAAATAAATGATGACAAAAGAGTCGTGGAAAAAACGGGAGAAAAGCCTTATTGTTCCATCTGGCGGGCCAGGAATCCGGCAGCCGTTTCCGCCGATTTCTGTTCCACTTCCCCGAGCGTGCGGTCTTTAGAAAAAATGGCGACAGCACCGATCGGATCGCCGCTTGCGACAATTGGAGCAATCGTATAAGAAGCCAGTTCCTCCTCCACACCGTCCACCAGCGCCGTTTTTCCTTTTTCTTTTGATAAAACCGGCATTCTGTCCTCCATGACTTTTTCGATCACTTCACCGTTTCTTTTATTTAAATATTCTTTTTTTGAACCGCCGCTGACTGCAATCACGGCATCCCGGTCACAGATCAGGACAGGGCTCGTTAAACTGTCATACAGCGCTTCGGCATACTCCTTGGCAAAATCACTTAATTCACTGATCGGCGAATATTTTTTCAAAATGACTTCCCCGTCGCGGTCCACAAAAATTTCAAGCGGGTCCCCTTCACGGATACGAAGCGTCCTTCGTATCTCTTTCGGGATGACAACTCTGCCTAAATCATCAATACGACGAACAATACCAGTTGCTTTCATTTAAAGTTGCCCTCACTTTCATCAGATGATTTTTTTCCATCCTCAGATGGCTCTTGAATCCTTTACCTGCGTTGACATTAGTATCTTTCATCTGGCAAGTTCTATACATCATGAACGTTTTTTGTACAATTGCTATCGATTGGATTGATTTCCAATTCTTCTCTATCTTTTTCCCAAAAATTTTCCCTGGCAAACCTAAAGAACCGTAAAAAGCACGGAACAAAAGAAACCATTGTTCCGTGCTTTTACAAACGGGCCTTTACCAAAAAACCGCCAGCCCTTTAGTTTTTTGCTTGCATCTTACCGGGAAGCGCTCGTCGTTTCGGCCCTTAGAAAGGCGCCCCGCAGTTCCCGGATCATTTCCGTGCAGGTGTAAAGCCACTCATGGCCCTTGCTTTTTTTAATATCCAGCGTAATTTTCAGCTGATTGCCTTCCATGCCGAATCCGGCTGAACGCCCGTATTGTCTCACAATGTCCACGACTTTCGGGCCGTTTACCTGTTTCGAGCCTTTTTCGGACATTAAAATCGTGATCAGTTGTTTGTTTTGTTTAATCGATGAAAGCATTGCTTCTTTGGCGTATACTTTCATTTCCGCAATCGTAAACAGGTCGCTTACCTGCTGCGGATAATCGCCGAAACGGTCAATCATCTCTACTTTTAATTCTTCGATATCTTCAAGCGTCTCGATGCCCCTGAAACGTTTATACATTTCAATTTTCTGGTATCCGTCTTTTATATAGGCATCCGGAATATACGCATCAATTTCGAGTTCGACTTCAAATGGCGGCAGTTTTTCCTCTTCGCCGTCTGCCCCTTTCCGCGCTTCGATCGCTTCCTTCAACATTTGCGAATACAAATCGAAACCGACTGAATCGATGAACCCGTGCTGTTGTGCGCCCAGCAAGTTGCCGGCGCCGCGGATGGACAAATCGCGCATCGCAATTTTAAAGCCGGATCCGAGTTCCGTGAATTCTTTAATCGCCTGCAGCCTTTTTTCCGACGCTTCCGCCAGCACTTTGTCTTTTCTGTACGTAAAATAAGCATATGCCACCCGGTTGGACCGCCCGACACGCCCGCGCAGCTGGTATAACTGCGACAGTCCCATCCGGTCCGCATCATTGACGATCAAGGTGTTGACATTCGGGATGTCCACGCCCGTCTCAATAATTGTCGTCGTCACAAGCACATCGTATTCGCCTTCAAGAAAACCAAAAATGACCGATTCGAGCTGAGATTCTGTCATCCGGCCGTGGGCATACGCCACGCGCGCATCGGGAACAAGCCGTGCAATTTCTTCCGCCTTCCGCTCAATATCTTCAATCCGGTTATACAAAAAGTAAACCTGCCCGTCCCGTGCCAGTTCACGTTCGATCGCTTCCCGCACCATCTGGTCATTATACTCCAGCACGTAAGTTTGTACCGGGAAACGGTTCTCAGGCGGCGTTTCAATTACAGATAAATCGCGTACGCCGACCATGGACATATGCAGCGTCCTTGGGATTGGTGTTGCGGTCAAGGTCAGCACATCGACATTCGTCTTTAATTTCTTGATTTTTTCCTTATGGCTGACACCGAACCGCTGCTCCTCGTCAATGATCAAAAGGCCCAGATCATGGAACTGGATATCTTTTGAAAGCAGCCGGTGCGTCCCGATCACCATATCAATTGTCCCGTTGCGCAAGCCTTTTATTGTTTCATTCTGCTCTTTACGCGTCCGGAAACGGCTCAACAGCCCGACTTTTATCGGATAGCCATGGAACCTTTCCGTGACCGTTTCAAAATGCTGCTGGGCAAGGATGGTGGTCGGTACAAGCATGGCCACTTGCTTGCCGTCCATCATTGCTTTAAAAGCGGCGCGGATCGCCACTTCTGTCTTGCCGTAGCCGACATCCCCGCACAACAGACGGTCCATCGGCTTCTCTTTTTCCATGTCCCGCTTGATTTCCTGGATCGACCGGAGCTGGTCTTCCGTTTCTTTATATGGAAAAGCCGCCTCGAATTCACGCTGCATATCCCCATCCGGAGAAAAGGCAAACCCTTTTGATGCTTCCCTCTCCGCATACAATTTGACAAGGTCGTCCGCGATATCCTGGATGGATGACTGGACTTTCCGTTTGACCCGTTTCCATTCGCTGCCGCCCAGCTTATAAAGTTTCGGCTCTTTTCCTTCCGAACCGACGTATTTTTGGACAAGGTCGATCTGGTCAACCGGCACATACAGCTTATCCGAACCTTGGTACTTAATATGGAGATAGTCTTTATGGACGCCGTTGATTTCAAGCGTCACAATCCCTAAATATTTCCCGATCCCGTGGTTGACATGAACCACATAGTCCCCAACATTCAGCTCGGAATAGTTTTTAATCCGCTCAGCATTGGACAACTTTTGCCGGCGCGTTTTTTTCTTCGCCTTTTTATTAAAAAGTTCTTCTTCCGTAATAACGGCAAGCTTGCACATTGGCAGCTCAAAACCGGTGTTCAGGTTCCCTTCCGCCACCTGGATATGCCCCGGGATAAGATCTTCCGCCACGTAAGCAGCTTCAATCTCATAATCTTCCAGCACACTTTGGATTTTTTCAGCCCGGTTTTTGTCCGCACCAAGGAAAACTACCGTAAAACGGCCTTTCTTCCAACGTTCGATTTCCGCTTTCAGCACATGCATCTGCCCGTGGAACGACTGCATCGGCTTGCAAGCGATATTCACAATGTTTTGCGGATTTGTATTTTGAATATGACGCAAAAACAGTGACAAATAGATTTTCTTCCATTTTTTTCCGGACTGCAGTGTATCTAAGGCGTGGGAAACGGCCAAATCATAAATCATTTTGCCTTCTTCCACCATCGCCGTATACCACTCAGCTTCTTCTTTATCGAGGCGCTCCTGCATTTCCTGAATCCGGCCGAACTCATCCAAAAATAAAATGCCGGCTGTTTCCACATAGTCTAAGAGACTGGCAGGCTGGTCATATAGAATCGATAAATATTTAAAGATTTGATCGGGTTTTTCCCCGTTTTTCAGCTTTTCAATGTCAAAACTAATATTTTGGGCAAGCAGTTGTTTTACCTGATCATCTTTAATTTTTGCAAGTGTTTTGCTGAGCCCTTCTTTTACCGTTTCAGCCGCTTTCATAAGCGAAAGACGGTCTGCCGGATATTCCGTCGCCGGTCCGATGGAGACAGCAGAAAGTTTATCCCGGGAACGCTGGTCGTCAGCGGAAAACGTCCGGATGGAGTCTACTTCCGTATCAAATAATTCGATCCGGACGGGGTCTTCTTCTGTCAGCGGGTATATATCAAGAATCCCGCCGCGCACACTAAAATCTCCCGGTGAATCGACCATATCCGACCGGGTGTAACCCATTTCCACAAGCATTCCCAATACGTGATCAAGCTCAATTTCTTTTCCTGTTTCGACGTGCAGCTGGTACTTTTCCCAAACCGTTTTCGGCGGCAAAATTTTCCGCAATCCGGCCATCGGGACAACGATCAGGCAATTTTTCCCCGATAGCAACGCATTCAGCACCTCTATCCGCTGGGCCATCAGCTCGGGGCTTGCCACACCCAATTCGGCCGCAATCAGTTCATTTGCGGGATACAGAAATAAGGCGCTTTCATCCACAAATTGCAGGAGATCATCATACAACTTTTGCGCCTGTAATAGATTATAAGTTAACACAATGGCCGGCTGTTCCGTTTTTTGATAGACCGAAGCAATAAAAGCGCTACGGGCGGAACCGGACAACCCGGAAACAAGCTGCTCTTTCAGGCCGGCCGTTGTACCGCTTATGACCGATTCTGCTTCCTTGTGTTCAAGGATCATTTTTTGTATTCCGTCCAAAAAGGGCCAACTCCTCTCTTGATCCGATTTCCCTTTCTCTACTATTCACACTGTTTTGTAAAATTTAAACAGGAAGGGGCTGCAGAAAGCATAAATGTTCCTGCAGCAAAACAGAAAAATGCTTTGGACTCCTTCCAAAGCGGATTATTGGATTAAATAGCCGTATTGATGAAATGCGGGTTCGCGTTCAAATGAATCCTGGCATTCTTCGCAAATTGACTGGATGCGGACGCTCCCGTCTTCTTGAGGAAGTACCATTTCCTGCCGCTCCTCATCCGTCAAAAAGAAAAGTCCCATCCGGTCTGCTTCGATGTCCGTGATGGTGCCAATTTTTGTGCCGCAGTGCCGGCAATAGTAATGAACGGCCATCTTCCGGCCCCCTTTTTCATATCGTCCTTATATAGTATGGGCGCAACGGGAAGGGGTTATTCGTTTTTTTATAAAAACGGAAGAAATGGCCGCGGAATTTCGCGCAGATTCCCCATATTCCGCATCGATACGACTCAAGACTCAATTATAAAGGTTCATCACGACCGGGAACGGTTTTTTCAACCAGGCTTCGCAAGCATCGGCGCTTTTTTCAACCGCCAGCTGCATTTTCTCCCGGTCCTCTTTTGAAAAACGGCCGAGCACATAATCCGGCATATAGGCATCTCTGTCCGGCCGCCCGATACCGATGCGAATCCGGTTAAATTCCTGGGTTCCAAGATGGTGGATGATGGATTTGATTCCGTTATGGCCGCCGGCGCTTCCTTTTTGCCGCAGGCGGATTTTGCCGGGCGGAAGATCAAGGTCATCGTAGACGACGAGTAAATTTTCGGTGCCAAGGCGGTAATAATCCATGACTGCTTTGACCGACTCACCGGATAAATTCATATAGGTCATCGGTTTTAAAAGCAGCACTTTCCCGCCGTTTACAGTTGTTTCTGCACACAGCCCTTTGAATTTCGACTGTTTAAAAGGGGCCTGCAGCCGTTCTGCCAGCAGATTGACCACTTCAAAACCGATATTATGCCTTGTATGTTCATATTGGGCTCCCGGATTTCCAAGCCCGACAATACATTTCATATTCACACCCCGATTGATTCATTCCTTGCTGAAATGAAATAAGCTGTTGAGGAAAACCGTCTGTAGCGTTTTTAAGGGACAGCAAGACCAGGCATCATGTATACCGTGATGCCTTTTTAGCAAACAGGCAGTTCGTTTCGGGCAAAAATAAGCGCACCCGTTTTCTTCGTGCCGGTTTCTCTATACGTAAAAACCCTATTTTAATTATCCACGAAGACAGATAAAAGTGCAAGCAGGCCGGACTACGGGCATATGACAAGTTTTTCCCGGAATGACGGGAACAATGCAAGACATGATCTTCCATGCCCTTGAAAATAAAGGAACGGAACAAGTGGCGCATTTTTGTGCCCCAATCATTTCCCCCGGCAAGCTTGCGCTGTGCTAAGGGAATGGCAAACTTTTTTAAAAATTCACTCATAATAGGCCGGGTGCATTGCTTTCTTAGCAAAGGATTTGGCATAACGGCAAAAAAAGGCGTATCCTCATACGCCTTTTTTCATAAACCCGGATGTTATGCTTCGCTTGTTTCCCGTCCTTCAAGATTTTCAGGCGTCCCTGACTCCTGCTGTTCGCCAGTGCTGATTTCTTCTTCCTGACGAGGCGGCAGAACGGAGCAAATCGTTTCCGTATCTTCATGATTGATGGTAAATCCATACTGTCCGCGGATGTCCGCAACCGTAATGTTTTCATTCACTTGCAAATTGGAAACATCCACCGTAATGGCATCAGGAATTTCATCCGGTTTTGCCGTAATCGACAATTCATGCAGTGCCTGCTGCAGTACGCCACCGTCTTTTACGCCGGCACTTTCTTCCGTAAGGACGACGCGCACAGTAGCATCGACATCTTCCGACATATTTACGGCAAGAAAATCGACATGAATGATTTTATTTTTCAAAGGATCGGTTTGTACTTCATGGACCATTACATTCCGCTGTGTCCCGTTCACATTCAAGGAAAGCACCGCATTTCTTCCGTTTTCACGCAATAATTTTTCAAACTCGGTGTCATTGACATAAACCGGTGTATTTTCCGTCTGATAGCCGTAAACAACGCCCGGTATGTAGCCGTTTCTTCTTAACCGGCGGCTGGAAGAATGGTGTTTATCCTCTCTTTTTTTTGCTTCAAGTACCTCTGCCATAAATGTTGACCTCCTAATGTTTAAGCAAACATCAAATATATCTTTACCCTGTCATTATCCATTATAAACCTATTTTGAAAAAATAGCTTAAAATTACCGCTATAACGCAGGCTTTTCCCGATTTGCAGGATTGCGTGCTCTTCTTGTGAAAACTTGGACTGCTTTCTGAAATAATTTTCGCTGGAATGCTGTCAAATATCGAACAGCGGGCTTACGGACTGGTCTTCATGCACACGGATAATCGCTTCACCCAAAAGCGGAGCTACAGACAATTCAACCAGTTTTTCACTTTTTCGTTCTTCCGGAATGTTAATGGAATTGGTCGCCACCAGTTCTTTAATCGGGGAATTGTTAATCCGTTCAATTGCCGGCCCGGATAAAACCGGATGTGTGCAGCTGGCGTACACTTCTTTTGCGCCGCTTTCAATCAACGCTTTTGCCGCAAGCGTAATCGTGCCTGCCGTGTCAATAATATCATCAATAATGATGCAAATTTTCCCGTCCACATTTCCAACAATATTCATCACTTCGGCCACATTCGGGCGCGGGCGGCGTTTGTCGATAATGGCGATCGGCGTTTTTAAACGTTCAGCCAGTTTGCGCGCACGGGTGACACCGCCATGGTCAGGGGAGACGACCACGATATCTTCCGCCTGAAATCCTTTATCTTCAAAATACTTTGCAATAATTGGAACGCCCATCAGGTGGTCAATCGGAATGTCAAAAAACCCTTGGATTTGCGGGGCGTGCAGATCGAGGGTAATGACCCTTGTTGCACCCGCTGTTACGAGAAGGTTCGCCACCAGTTTTGCGGTAATCGGTTCACGTGCACGCGCTTTTCTGTCCTGCCGTGCATATCCGTAGTAAGGGATCACAAGATTAATGGTCCGCGCCGACGCCCGTTTTAAAGCATCAACCATAATTAGAAGTTCCATCATATGTTCATTGACAGGATCGCTTGTCGACTGTATCACATAAACATCGCAACCGCGGATGCTTTCTTCAATATTGATCTGGATTTCCCCATCGCTGAATTGTGAAACGGAACATTTTCCAAGTTCAACTCCGACAACGTTGGCAATTTCCCTGGCAAGTTTCGGGTTGGAGTTCAGGGTGAAAATCTTTAAATTCGGATCTAAATACTGGTTAGACATGATGGACCTCCAATTATTGTTGTTTATGTTTTAACTTCTGGACATAATTTTCCTTGTTCACCTGGCGTGCGCGCGCAATCGACAATGCTTCGCCCGGTACATCGTCTGTAATGGTCGAGCCTGCTGCAATATAAGCATTTTCCCCGACCGTAACCGGCGCAATCAGATTGGAGTTGCACCCGACAAACGCGCCGTCTTCAATAACCGTTTTAAATTTATGTTTCCCGTCATAATTCACTGTGATCGTGCCGCAGCCGATATTGACACCTGCCCCGACTTTCGCATCGCCGATGTACGTCAAATGGGATGCTTTGCTGCCCTTACCGACGGTTGATTTCTTCACTTCCACAAAATTGCCGATCTTCGCTTCATCGGAAATCGAGGAGTCCGGCCGGATATGGGCGTACGGGCCGACATGGACAGAAGCGCCAATTTCACTATTTTCCGCAACAGACTGCCTGACTTCTGTTCCGTTTCCGATCACGCAATCTGTAATGTCGGAATTCGGGCCGATTTTGCAGTCTTCCCCGATGACCGTTTTGCCGGACAGCTTTGTCCCCGGGTAGATCACCGTATCCTGCCCGATTTCAACATCCGCTTCAATGTAAGTTTGCCGAGGGTCGAGGATGGTCACACCGTTTCGCATATGGCGTTCGTTGATGCGCTTTCTCATGATCCTTTCCGCTTCCGAAAGTTGCACCCGATCATTGACACCTAACGTTTCTTCGATACTTTCTGTCTTGTAAGCCACAACTGTTTCCCCTTGCGATTTTAAAATGCCTACGACATCAGGAAGATAATATTCGCCTTGAGCATTGTCGTTTGAAACATGTTTCAATGCTTCAAAAAGCGCCCGATTGTCAAAGCAGTAAACGCCTGTATTGATTTCCTTTACCTGCTGTTCTTCGGGGCTCGCGTCTTTATGTTCGACAATTTTTTCCACGAAGCCTGCCGCATTGCGGATGATCCGTCCGTATCCGGCAGGGTCGGGGGCCGTTGCTGTTAAAATGGTCACTTTTGCCTGTTTCCGTTCGTGTTCCTCAAACAGAGCCTTTAAGGTTTCCGCCTGAAGGAGCGGCGTATCCCCGCAAACCACCAAGGTAGTCCCGTCCTTGTTGCCGAGAACCGGTTCTGCCTGCAGGACGGCATGCCCTGTGCCCAGCTGTTCTTCTTGCAGGACAAAAGCAGTTTTTCCTTCCAGGCAGGAGCGGACCTGTTCTGCACCATGCCCGATAACCGTCACAATCTTATCCGTTTCAAGCTGTAAAACTTGGTCTGCAACATGTTCAACCATGGGTTTTCCGCAAACAGGATGCAGCACTTTGTACAATTTCGACCTCATGCGAGTACCCTGGCCGGCAGCCAAGATTACAGCGAATCTGTTTGTCATTTATGATCCCCCAATAAACCTTATTATCCATAAAAAAATATATCGTAAATAAGGACATATTTCAAGGAAAGGCAGGAAATTACAATTATTGGGAATGTTGGAGCAAGGACGGGGGGGAATTGTTAGCCCTTTCTATTCATTTAAATCCCATACTTTGTTTGCATTCGAAAATAACGTTTTCAAGTCTTCCTTATTTTCCATAATGACTTTCTTGGCTATCGCGTCACTTTTATCTACAGGTTCCAGTTTTTCATTCACATAAATTTCATAGGCTTCTCCATTTTCTTGCAACCGAACCCCGTATTTATAACCGCCTGTCATGGTTGGCCAAATGATCAAATCTTCCATTTTATCTTTTTGGTCCTCACGGGAAACAGCCAGGTTCCCAGTGAAGCTTAAATAATCAGGCTTTTTCACGCTGTACGTATAGTTGCCTTTCCGTATCGCGTGCGTTCCCCATTTATTTTTCGGTACGGCTTTAACGTATTTATGATATTGGATGGTCGTGATCGTGAACCAGCATAAATTCCATAATACAAACAATGTAATGACGATGATAAAAATATATTTTAATCGAAATTTCCTTTTCATAAATTCACCACTCTGTTGCCTTGTTTTTTTAATGTTTCATCGTGCGTCACAAGTATAATGGTTTTACCCTGTCTATTCAGTTGTTTTAAAATGTCTAATACAGCTTCTGCATTTTTCTTATCAAGAGAACCAGTCGGCTCATCGGCAAGGATGATATCGCATTTTTTTAACATTAATCGTGCCAGAGCTACCCTTTGTTGTTCTCCTCCAGATAAAGTAAAGACTTTTTGATTTATTTTATTTTTTAATCCGACTAACGCCAAAGCTTCTTCCATTGATAGGTTCGTTTTGCAGGGACAATAAAATAAATTTCTTTTTTCAATGGTTTGTCTCTTAATTCTGTAATTTGACTTGATAAATAGTGAAAAGCATTGCTGTTGGCTAAAATTCCCGGGTAATGTAAAAAGTTTGAAATATCTGCCAATAAAATTGCGTTGAATTTATCATAAAATTGTTTGTAGAACTTATATTGTACACTCGCACTTTTTTCCAGCGTATTATCGGAAGAACTATTGTTATCAGTAATTTTATAATCCAGTTGGGTGTAATAATAGTCACGATGACGCTCAAAAAATGGTTTTTGTTTGTAATATTGATAAGCGTCATACACCACAGCAATATTGCTGGAAATGATAATGATTGTCATGACCGTAGTTGCTAATTTTAAGACATAATTCATGGATAATAATTTTACGGACCCCCTGGCGTTAGAAAAAGCTTCCTTTAAATTGAAAAAATATAAATTTAAATAAATTAGGGCATTCAATATAAGTAAAATCATAAACATGAGCAGGGAAAGGCGAAACATAAAGAAAACACATGTAAGTTTGGAGAGAACAAAGTAAACTAACAGAAATAATAATATATAGAAACATGTATCTATCACGATATTTTTCCAAACCATACTGCTTATTTTTTCTCCCAAAGTAAACCGGATGATATTTTCTTTTTTCTGTAACATGCAGTCATAAAAAGTTAGCAATAATATTACACTGATCACGAGCAACCATATAAGCAGGGCTTCATTCCTTAATTCGTTGCTTTTAAAACCCTCTTGGGGAAAGTTGCCGGCATATTTATCAATTAAATCGATTTTAAACTGCTTAATATTTTTTTTGCTTCCAATGAGATAAAATGGATTGAAACGATCAATTCCGTTGATATTTTTCAGATGGTGAAAATGGAACACCATATCTTCAAGAAATAGGCTTTTGTATTTTTTTTCAGATATGTTGAGATGACGTTTTATGTATGGCTGGACGCCGGTTGTTCCGTAAATATCAAATTCAGTAAGAAAAGTAGTACGAGGGGAACTGGCGTAAGTAAACACTTCAACATGATTACGGTTGGCGGAATCGATGATATCGTGTATCATTTCTTTCTCTGTTGTGTTCGGCTGCAAATACAGGGTCGTATGATCAAATGGGGTGTAAAAATCATTCAGATAAAAGACGTGACTTTCACTAATAATCATCATGCCTGTAAACAGCAGAAAGAAGCTGATCGTAAATTTAACCGTTTTCAAAACTACCCCTCCGTAGCAATAAATACCAACCATTCATTGTTAAACCCGAAGTTGTACGAGCTGATTCATCTATCCTTTTGTTGCGCTTGATCTTTAGGCTGCGGGGAGGGGCTTGTTGCAGACTGGCTCCGTCCAGTGTACGCTTAGAGTCTGATTGTAATGTTATCAAGCACCCGTCCATCACAACCAGAACAATAACCCGTACAGGCTCATTTATCATTTGGCTGCCTCTCCTTCTACCATATTAACATACATATGAAAATATTTAATCGGTTATGTGAAAATCCTATCCGTGCAAGGCTGCCAAATAGGTCAACGAGGGCAAAAAAGAAGAGCCTTACTGTTGAAGTAGGCTCTTGTTGCAAAAATCTATCAGGACGCGCCAGCTTCTTCAAATTCCACTTGGTCCAATTCCCCTAAACGGTGATATTCCGACAAGACTGCATCATGAATCTTACTGCGCGTACCCGAATTAATGGGATGGGCAATGTCTCTGAATTCGCCATCCGGCGTCCTTTTGCTCGGCATTGCAACAAACAAGCCATTGTTGCCATCAATCACCCGGATATCGTGAATGACAAATTCGTTGTCCATGGTAATTGACGCAATCGCCCTCATCCTGCCCTCCGTATGGACACGGCGCAGCCTTACATCCGTCACTTCCATTCTTTCACCACCTCAAAAGATTTAGGATCATCTTTATTATTCAACACCCTTTTAAAATTTCCTTCTTTTTCAGGAAAAAATTCTAAAATTTTTCATAAGGTGAAAAAATGGAAGCGCATAAAGATCACGGAATAAGCGCAATCACTTCAATTTCGACGCCGGCATTTTTCGGAAGCCTTGCCACTTCAACGCAGGAACGCGCCGGTTTATGGTCCGTAAAATAGGAGCCATAGACATCGTTTATTTTGGCAAAATCGTCCATGTTTTGAATAAAAACTGTCGTTTTGACAACCGTATCAAAAGAGGCCCCGGCTGCCTCAAGCACCGCTTTTAAATTTTCCATTACCTGGCGGGCCTGCGCTTCAATGCTGCCTTCCACAAGCGTGCCGTCCGGTCTTAGCGGAATCTGCCCCGAACTGAAAAATAAATTTCCTGCTACAACGCCCTGTGCATACGGCCCGATTGCCGCAGGCGCCTGATTTGTTGAGATGGTTTTCATTCCTTTAATCCCCTCCGAACAAGCTGACTTTTGAAAAATAATTCCCTTCCACTACTTTGATCTGCTGACTGCGGACATCGACATCCCTTAATTTCACAAGCGACACATAATCATCGACAAGCCGTTCTTTCGTGTCTTCCGATTCAACCAAAACGCCGATGCCCGAAACGGAAGCATCGAATTCTTTCAGCAAGTTGATCATGCCGTTAATCGTTCCGCCTGCTTTCATAAAATCATCGACAATTAAAACGTTTGCGCCTTCCCGCAGGCTCCTTTTCGAGAGGACCATCGTCTGGATCCGTTTCTGCGATCCGGAAACATAGTTAATGCTGACAGTCGGTCCTTCCGTCACCTTGCTGTCATTGCGGACAATCACAACCGGAACATTTAAATAAGCCGCTGTTGCCATTGCAATCGGGATTCCTTTTGTCGCGACCGTCATAATCGTGTCAATCTCCCTGTCCGCAAATGCGGTTGCCAAAAGCTTCCCGACTTTGCTGACGACCTGCGGGCTGCCGATCAGGTCTGTCATATACAAATAACCGCCCGGCAAAAGCCGGTCCGGATTCTCCATCAGCGTGCAAAGTTCGCTGATGGCCTCTTTTGCTTCCGCCCTGTCTGTGCGCGAAATAAATTTAACGCCACCCGCCGCGCCGGGAACCGTCTGCAAAGTCCCAATGCCCCTTTTCTCGAATGTTTCTTTGATAATCGTCAAATCTTCACTGATGGAAGATTTTGCAGACTGATAACGATCGGCAAAAAAACTGAGGGAAACGAGAATCCTTGGTTTTTCCAACAAATAATGTGTCATATCTACAAGACGTTCACTTCGCCGAAATTTCACGTCAAAAACCCCCGTCACAATCCGGTCTGTCAAAAATGCCGGTCCCGCTCTTCTTCGTACCAAATCGCACGGCGGCTCCGGAAACACGGATTCAATAACATTAATATACCGCATTTTTTTCTTTTTGAAAACAAAAATCCGTACAATCACTATTTTATATTTAAAATTGTTCGCGTTCTCCAATCATTCTGACAGCAAATACCTGGCCGCAAAATCCCCGGAGGCCGTTATAAATCCGCTGCAGCCGCGAATCGTGCCGCACAAGCCCGAATACTGTCGGGCCGCTTCCGCTCATTAAAACGAGATCCGCTCCGAAACGCTGCATCTGTTTTTTGATTTGCGCCACTTGCGGGTACGCCTTTAATGTGACACTTTCCAGCACATTTCCCGCATGCTTGCATATGCCGGCATAATCACGGGTATAGAGGGCAGCGATCATGCCGGGAATATCTGGATGCACCACTTCATTTAAGTCCAGTTGGCGGTAAATTTCTGCTGTCGACACGCCGATGGACGGTTTCGCCAAAATGACCCAGCAGTTTGGCGGTGCTGGCAGCTTTGTAATATTTTCTCCCCTTCCTTTTGCGAGCGCAGTGCCGCCGTATACGCAAAACGAGACATCCGACCCGATTTCGGCGCCGAGTGTTGCAAGTTCATCTAAGGAAAGGCCGAGATTCCAGAGCGTATTCAGGCCGCGGAGAGTAGCTGCCGCATCACTGCTGCCCCCCGCCAGCCCGGCAGCCACTGGAATGACTTTGTCAATCGCAATCTCGACCCCCTGCCTGACGCCGCACCGCGTTTTCAGAAGCCTTGCAGCCTGGTACGCCAAATTTCTCTCATCATCCGGCACAAACCGGTTTTGCGACACAATTTTAATCTCCTGATCGTGCCGCTCCGAGAGCTCGATATGATCTGCAAGGTCAATGGTTGTCATGACCATTTCCACCTCATGATAGCCATCCTCCCGTTTGCCAAGCACATCGAGCGATAAATTAATTTTTGCCGGTGCCTTGACCAACAACTTCAAATCCTTCACCTACTTCCAACATCCAATCCAGCCGTATTTCCTGCTTCATTTTTCTTATTCTAACATAACGCCCAGCAAATATTTACATCAAAACGCAAATTTCGTAGAACAATAAAAATCGAAATATTGCCTCATGCATCATCCAAAATATGCAAAAGCTGTGGAAATTGTGGTAAAGCCGCCAACTTGTTCAAAGGACGAACATTCGAATATGCAAAAAGCCGGGGAAATTCCCCGGCCCGGCGCCATGCAGTAGTCGCAAAGATTGTCAGGAGTTGCCCGATTGTTTTTCCGAAGCAAGGTGCTCTTCAGCCAGTTCAATGGCACGCTTTACCATATTCCCGGCATCCCGGGCTTTGATGCCGCCCCAACCTTCTTCTTGGACGACATCATAAAAGCCGAGGTCTTTCGCCAGTTCTTCTTTAAAACGTTCAGACATAATCCCTCTTCTTCGGCCCATTAGATAAATTTCCCCCTTTGACGGGAAAGGCAAAAAAATCCCCGCCTTCCCTTTCATTTGGTTGTTATATCCCTGCATGCGCCTCTTTGTAGTATGTACGAAACAAGGTTAGAATATGAAAAAAGCAGCAGCAGGATCATTCCCGCTACCGCCTATAAAATAGAAAACAGCAAACATATGTCTGCTGCCGCTCATCAAACCTCTTGTTGTTTATCCATAAAAACAAGCTGTACTGTTTCTGTCAGGACATCTGCATAGCTGTAGGAAACACGTTCAAAAGCATTTTCCTCCTGGTCTAATTCGATGACAAAAACCGCTGGGTAAGTTTCTGCCAAAACACCGGAACGTTCAATCGTCTTTCTCCTGCCACCATTGGCTCTTAACATTAATCTTTTTCCCAAGTTTGAATCCAAGGATCTTTTAATGTCTGTTAACGTTTTTGGCATTTCGCTCCACCTCACTAGTCTCAATTATAACACAGCTTGCGCTTCCGGTCAAATAAAACATATATTTTATCAGTGATCAAGCCGGTCTGTCAACCATTTTTCATTGCTTCCCTGCCGTTTTTCCAAGGTGAAGGTTTGCATGTTCAGTGTATGGGGCTGCCTTGGGGAAATGTACCACTGATCCAGGCCCATATTCTTATCAATAGGATATGCCAAATGCAATCGAATTATGTAAAATTCTGCAGCCCGGCCCATTTTTAAGGAACCGGGATGGGACCCCGTCAGTCCTCATCCATTGGCTTATACGGCATCCCGGTCCGCAGCACGCCCTTTGTTTCCACGCCTCCCAGTCCTTTTTGCCCTGTCAGTGTATTGCGGAGCACATCCCAAACATTCACTTGTTCCATAAACGAGGTATAACAGATCTTGGCCACAATATAGACCGGATCAAGCGCATGAATATTCACCCGGAGCGGAGAACTGGCAAAATTGGCGCCGGCCTGGATGAGCGATTCAAAATGGGACTGGCATGCGCCTGCAAAAATGACGAGCTGATCCAAATTCGGCACCTTTTTCCTTGCTTCCATCACGGTTCTGACAAAAGATTTTGAATGGCGGTATGCATTTAAATCTGCTTTTTTCCCCTTTGATTTGGAATAGGCATCATGGCCGGTAATCACCAGAATATTCGGCCGGTATTGGTCAAGCAGCGCATGGATGCGAACCGGCATTTCTTTTTCGTAACAATGGACGCCGTAAACTGTCACGCCGATTTTTTCATACAAGTTCATGCATTTTTTTAAATAATGAGGATCGCCGTCCAAATGCAAAACTCTTCCCGGTAGCTGGAAATAACTCAGTTCCTCTTTATAGCCGTGGGTGGCCTCGTACTCGCGTTTTTCCTTCATCAGTTCGATGTCCTGTTTAAACAGTTCAAATGACTGTTCTTCCAAAGAACGAAACGCCTGCGTAATTTTCGATCTTTCCGCAGGGCCAAGGGTGACTAGGTCTTCAAACGGGGCATCCGCGATCAGCCGGACGTCCTCCCCGTACAAAACAGCCACTTTCCGCCCGTTCTGCTCCTGTATATCAATGACCCGGAATAAAATATCACAATTGTAAGACTTCCTTCCAACAATTGCGTTGAGCCTTGCTTCCATTGCCGTCAACTCCATTTGTATCCATCTCTCGCCTGCATAACACTATATATGCACTGCCTTCGGAAATGGTGAAAAAGCCGGGGGAAGCGCTCCCCCGGCTGATGCGACATTTAGGATGATGTGTGAAAAATGGGAAACAAGGCATTGCTTAATGCGGCAAATTCCTCGAGGCTGAGCGTTTCCCCCCTTCTTGACGGTTCAATTTTAAGCTGCTCGAGTACGGAAAGGAGTGTCTCTTTCTTGTCTTTTCCGCCGGGAAGGCCAGCAGTCAAATTATTGATCAAGGTTTTCCGCCGCTGGGCAAAGGAAGCTTTTGCCACCTGAAAAAAGAACGCTTCATCTTTAACCTCGACTTTCGGTTTGTCCCTTTTCACAAGCTTTACCACGGCGGAATCCACATTCGGCTGCGGCATAAAAACCGTTTTCGGCACAATCATCGCCACTTCCGCCGTCATATAATACTGGATGGCAATGGAAAGCGTGCCGTAGTTTTTCGTGCCGGGAACCGCCGAAATCCGGTCGGCCACTTCTTTTTGCAGCATCACGACCATGCCGCGGATCGGATACAGGCCGGTGACAAATTTTAATATGATCGGGGTCGTCACGTAATACGGCAGATTGGCGACAACCATGATATCGTTTATGCCGGCAAATTCCGTTTCCAGCACTTTTCCAACATCGGCCTTTAACACGTCTTCATAGATCACGTTTACATTCGGGTACGGCGCCAGCGTATCTTTCAGGATCGGGGCAAGCCTTTTGTCGATTTCAAAGGCCACGACTTTTTTGCTGCGGCGGGCGAGATGTTCCGTGAGCGCACCAATGCCGGGACCGATTTCAACAACGCCGGACTCTTCCGTTAAATCCGCCGTATCCGTAATATTCCGCAGAATGTTCGGGTCAATTAAAAAATTTTGGCCCAGGCTTTTTTTAAACGAAAATCCGTACCGGTTTAAAATCGCTTTTGTCCGGATGGGGGTGGCAATGTCTTTTTGCAAGTTGATTCCTCCTGTAACACTTTCATCAGAGCATCCCGGAACGTTTCTTTATCGATTTGGAACACCATCAGCCGCTTATGGAGCTGCTTGCCGTTCGTGTATCCGATTTTTAAAAGTTCCCCGATTCTTGCCCTTCTTTGTTTCGCCAGCGGGCCGGCAATCAGACCGGCAGCCATTAAATCATCCCTTGTGATGACTTCCGGCACGGCTTCCTCCATTTGATGCGCCTCCCGTAGCGCTTGCCGGATCGCCGCAGGGTGGGCATGTTCAACCCCGATTCCCCGGTCCTCGGGCGCCCGTGCCTCCTGTTTGGCCAAAAATGCGTGTTTGCAGCCGGGCACTTTTTCCGCGATCGTTTTGCGGATTTTTTCGCCGGGAAAATCAGGATCGGTGAAAATGATGGCGCCCCTTTTTTCCTGGGCAAGGCGGATTTTTTCAATCGTACTTTCCGAAATGGCCGACCCGTTTGTTTCAATCGTGTCGGCATCGAGCGCCCGCTTAATGGCCGCTGTGTCGTCTTTGCCTTCCACGACAATAACCTCTTTTAATTTTGCCATGCGGATAAAACTCGCTTTCTATGCATGATCTTTTATTCTAAACAATTTTTCTGCATTTAACATCGTCTGTTCGGCAACTTTTTCAAAAGGAATGCCTTTAATTTCCGCAATCTGCTCAGCGACCAGTTTCACATATGCCGGCTCATTGCGTTTCCCGCGGTACGGATGCGGGGCAAGATAAGGGCAGTCCGTCTCAACCAAAAGCTTTTCAAGCGGGACCTCGGCAACTACTTCTTTCGGTTTTTTTGCATTTTTAAACGTCACCGGGCCGCCAAGTGAAATGTAGAAATTCATTTTGATGCATTCTTTCGCCGTTTCCGGGCTGCCGCTGAAACAGTGCATAATGCCGCCTGCTTCCTGTGCATTTTCCTCTTTTAAAATTTGCACACAGTCTTCTGTCGCTTCCCGGTTATGGATAATAATGGGCAAATCAAGCTTTTTGGCGAGCCGGATTTGCCGCCTGAACACTTCCTGCTGTACCTCTTTCGGCGATTTATCCCAATGATAGTCCAGCCCGATTTCGCCGATCGCCACCACTTTCGGATGATGGGCAAGAGATTCAATCCAGTCCAGGTCTTCATCTTTCATGTCAATCGCATCAACCGGGTGCCAGCCGATCGCTGCATACAGAAACGGGTATTGGTCAATCAGCGCCATCGCTTTTTGGATGGTCGGCCTGTCAAACCCGACGACCGTCATCTTTTCCACACCGGCTTCCCGTGCTCGCGCGATGGTGGCTTCTAAATCGTCTTTGAACGCTTCATCATTGATATGCACATGGGTATCAAATAACATCTTTTTCACCTCAAATTCTTCACGTTTGTTTTCACATATGATCGGGAAAAACATCTATTTTTCCTGAAAAGTAAAAGAAAAACATAGAGAGATCCGTCGAAATTTGTTCCACGTGAAACATCTCTATGTTTTTCATCTCATCTGGTCCCTTTATTTGACAATCGCGCCGAGCGGCAGGCTTTCATCAATGGTTGCCAATGACAATATGCCGTCTTTTTCGCCTGCGAGAATCATGCCTTGTGACCATTCACCGCGCAATTTGACAGGTTTCAGATTGGCCACGACAATGACTCTGCGCCCGACCAGTTCTTCCGGTTTGTAATATTCCGCAATGCCGGAAACAACCTGGCGCTGTTCATCTCCAAGGTCAAGCTGCAGTTTCAACAGTTTGTCGGCTTTTTTTACCGGCTCACAAGCGGTTACTTTTGCGACACGTAATTCCACTTTTGCGAAATCATCGATCGTGATCCCGGCTTTTGTGTCTTCCGCTTTCGCTTTTTCTTCTTTCGTTTCTTCTTTTTTCGGAGCCGCACCTTGCATTTGCGATTTGATAAACTGAATTTCTTTTTCCATATCGAGACGCGGGAAAATCGGCTTGCCTTTTTTCACAACCTTTGTGCCTTCCGGAATGCTGCCGAATAAGGACAGGCTTTCCCATGTATGCAAGCTCTCATCCGTAATGTTCAGCTGGTCAAAAATTTTCTTTGGCGTTGATGTCAAAAACGGCTGTAAAAGGATGGCGATATGGCGCAGCGACTCCGCCAAATGGACCATCACTTCGGCAAGATCCGCCCGTTTGGTTTCATCTTTTGCCAATGTCCACGGAGTTGTTTCATCAATATATTTGTTTGTACGGCTGACAAATTCCCATAAAGAAGCGAGTGCAACCGAGAACTGCATGTTTTCCATCGCATCTTCGTATTTTTTCACAGCCTCTTTATATGCGGTCACAAGCTGGATGGAATACGGATTGTGCGAACCGGCAAACGTTGGAATGACACCGTCAAAATACTGGTTCATCATCGCAATCGTACGGTTCAGCAGATTGCCCAGATCATTGGCGAGGTCAAAATTGATCCGTTCCACAAACCCTTCCGGCGTAAAAATGCCATCCGCCCCAAACGGCACTTCACGCAGCAAGTAATAGCGGAGTGCGTCGAGCCCGTACCGGTCAATCAAAGTAACCGGGTCAATGACATTCCCTTTTGATTTCGACATTTTTCCGTCTTTCATAAGGAGCCAGCCGTGTGCAAATACTTTTTTCGGCAGCGGAAGGCCAAGCGCCATCAGCATAATCGGCCAGTAAATCGTATGGAAACGAACGATTTCCTTGCCAACAAGATGGACGTCAGCCGGCCAGTATTTCCGGTAGTTCGAATCGTCATCACTACCGTAACCGAGTGCTGTAATATAGTTAGTCAGGGCATCAATCCAGACATAGATGACATGTTTCGGATCCCCGGGCACTTTTATCCCCCAGTCAAACGTTGTCCGCGATACAGCAAGATCCTCAAGCCCCGGTTTGATGAAGTTATTGATCATTTCATTTTTCCGGCTTTCCGGTTGAATGAAATCCGGATTTTCCTCATAGTATTGCAAAAGCCGGTCGACATATTTCCCCATTTTGAAAAAGTACGATTCCTCTTTTACTTTTTCTACTGGTCTGCCGCAGTCCGGGCATTTGCCGTCCACAAGCTGGCGTTCCGTGAAGAAGGATTCACAAGGCGTACAGTACCAGCCTTCGTACTCTCCCAAATAAATATCGCCTTGGTCAAGCAGCTTCTTGAAAATCTTTTCCACTGCCTTTTTGTGGCGGTCCTGGGTCGTGCGAATAAAATCATCATTGGATATTTCGAGTTTTTTCCATAGATCCTGGATGCCGGCGACAATTTCGTCGACATATTGCTGCGGTGTCACGTCTTTTTCCTTTGCTTTGCGTTGGATTTTCTGGCCGTGCTCATCCGTGCCGGTCAGGAACATGACGTCAAACCCGCGCAGCCTTTTATAACGGGCCATCGCATCGCCTGCAACGGTTGTATAGGCATGGCCGATATGTAAATTTCCGCTCGGATAATAGATCGGCGTTGTGATATAAAAAGTTTTCCGTTTCTCTTCCAAACCAGCCTCCACCTTTCGATAACATTAGACATTTCTTTTGCACATTTCGCGCGCTGCTTAGAACTTCTAAACAATAAGTATAAAACTTTTCGTGAAAATAAGCAAAAACGTGGATTTTTGAAAAAAAGGCCCATATATTCAGTATACCGCATCAACAGGATGCATTGCATCTTTATGGCGCCCGGTACAGCACATTATCCATTATAGACGGCATTCCGCCGGTTTAACCGGTGCAAGGGCCGTGACTTTTATCCTTGTCGAAAAATATTTTAAACAAATTTGTTTTTTTATTCCAATTTATCTTCTATAATACAATTAGATAGGTTGTATAGTTTTTGAAGATTCAGGGGTATTCGCCAGTTTTCGATAGATATAGAAGGTCAGCATTTGTGCAACCGGGTTTGGTATCAGGGTTTTGTACAGGTTCACATTTACTTTAAGGGAGGAAAGCGTTAATGAAATCAACAGGCATTGTACGGAAAGTCGACGAGCTCGGCCGTGTTGTCATTCCAATTGAATTGCGGAGAAATCTTGGCATTGCTGAAAAAGATGCATTGGAGATTTATGTCGATGATGACAAGATCATTTTGAAAAAGTACAAGCCCAATATGACCTGTCTCGTTACCGGGGAAGTCTCGGATGACAATCTCCAGCTGGCAGGCGGAAAAATTGTTTTAAGCCGTGAAGGCGCAGAATTGCTGATGCAAGAAATTAAAGAAAATTTTCATTTGGAAGATCAACCGGCTGAAGAAAATGAACAGGCAAAAGACGAAGCAGATCCATTCGCATCCAAACCTGAGCCGGAACCGGAACCCCGCTGAAACGCGGGGTTTTTTTAAGCCTTGGACAGATCTTTGTTGCCAAATATCCTCCCTAGGTTTTTAATTCACAGTTCGTGATAGATTTGGTAGACTTCCCTTTTTGGCAGTTTCCGGTCTTTTGCCGCAAGCTTGATCGCTTCTTTTGCCGGCAGCTGTTTTTGCTGCATATAGGCTTCCACATGCTCCTTAACGGATAGCGCCGTCCACCAGAAATCGTCGTCTTCTTCCCCTGTTTCAGGGCTACCTTCCACAACCAGGCAGAACTCGCCGCGCACTTCATTGTTTTCGACCCATTCCACCGCTTCTTGAATCGTCCCCCGCAAAAATTCCTCAAATTTTTTCGTCAGCTCACGGCTGATGGAAATTTGTCGCTCACCCAGCACCTCCGCCATCATTTGCAGCGTATGTTTCAGCCGGTGCGGTGCTTCATACAAAATGAAAGTGGACGGAATTTTTGCGAGCCGTTCCAGTGCCGCCCGCTTTTCCTGCTTTTCCCGTGGCAGAAAACCGTAAAACGTAAACGGCTGCGGTGCAATCCCAGAAGCAATTAACGCCGTAAGTGCCGCGTTTGCGCCTGGAAGCGGCACAACAGGGATCCCTTCGCGAATGCAGGCAGTGGCAAGCTCATAACCCGGATCCGAAATGCACGGCATGCCTGCGTCGCTTACAAGGGCAATCTTTTC
Organism: Weizmannia sp. CD-2023; assembly: GCF_036225245.1. Taxonomy (NCBI): domain Bacteria; kingdom Bacillati; phylum Bacillota; class Bacilli; order Caryophanales; family Bacillaceae; genus Heyndrickxia; species Weizmannia sp. CD-2023. The sequence continues at coordinate 6,775 of NZ_JARTJQ010000078.1, read as the reverse complement.
GCCGCGCGTAAGCCTCATGATTAAATCGCGTGTGCTCGCTTCTTTATTATGTTCGTGATGACTTACAAACGGCGTGTGAATATCGAAGTAGCTGCACAACTTTTTGCTGTTTCGCGTATCTTCAGCAGCAATCAAATCGGCTTCTTTTAAAATGCGCACCGCCCGGAATGTCATATCTTCCAGATTGCCAATCGGGGTCGGGACCAAATAGAGAATCCCTTTATTTTTTTCATCCTGGAAACTTTGCTGCCTGTGCAAGGTCGACACCTGCCTTCTCCAAAAATCGCTCTTTTTCCCGGCGTGAAAGCTTTTTAAAAGCATATTCCGCTTTCATGGCCTCGCTTTTTGTCGCATATTCCTGAAAATACAAAAGCTTGACCGGTGTCCGCGTTCGCGTATACTTGGCGCCCCGGCCCTCGCTGTGTTCGCGGAAGCGCCGTTTTAAATCAACGGTATACCCGCCGTAAAAACTGCCGTCACAGCATAGAAGCACGTAAAAATATGATTTAGTTTTTGTTTCCATACAGCAATTCTTTCACTTCTTCCGTATATTCGCCATCCTGCCCGTACACGAACAACGGTGGGAGAATCTTTAAATCCGGTTTTCCGTCTTTTATGCCTTCCACCAGAATCGTATTCGCTTCTTTGCCTGCTTTCGGATAAACAAACCGGAGCCGTTTTGGTTCGAGACGGTGTTTTTTCATCAACGTAATCAAGTCGACCAGACGTCCCGGGCGGTGCACAAACGCCGCTTTGCCGCCCTGCTTGAGCATCCTGCTGCTGACTTTTACGACATCTTCCAATGTACAAAAAATTTCATGGCGGGCAATCGCAAAATGCTCATTTTCATTTTGAATATTCTTCGTCTGCGAAGGAAAATAAGGCGGATTGCACGTTACCACGTCAAATTTGCTGCAGCCGAGCACATCCGGCATCTCCTTCAAATCGCCGTGAATGATCCGGATCCTGTCCTCAAGCCCGTTATAAGCGACGCTTCTTTTTGCCATATCCGAGAGGCGTTCCTGAATTTCGACCCCGGTAATCTCCGCTTTCGTACGGTTGCTTAATAAAAGCGGGATTACCCCGTTCCCCGTGCACAAATCAAGCACTTTCCCTTTTTGGATCGGCAGCCATGCAAACTTTGCCAGAAGCACCGCATCCAATGAAAAAGCAAACACGGACGGGCTTTGCACAATCCTTAAATTTTCCGCAAGCAAATAATCCAATCGTTCGTCTCCTGATAATGTCACCATACCCTGTAGCCTCCAAAAACAACGGCTGCATAAAACAGCCTTCCCGGTAAAAGGAAGGCTTTTCATCTTGGACCGTTCGTTACTTCTTGTTCAAAAAGGAAAGGCAGAACAGGCAATCTTCCCCGTTGCGTGGGCTGCCGAAATGGACATTGCAAATATGGAAGCCTTCCTGATAAAGGCGGGCCAGATTGTCGTACCCTTCGCCGATATCAAGAAGCGTCTGCGGCACGCCCTTTTCCTTGATTTTCCGGACAATCTCGGCCGGTTCCTCATGCGAATCTGTGCCTTCCCCGCCGGATTCGGGCTGCAACTGGCGCCTGAAATAGTCATTCTGAATTTTCAAAATGCTGTTTTCTTCAATGACTTCCGTCAAATCCCGTTTCAGTTCCCCCAACTTTTCCTGGAGCGCCCCGATCTGCACTTCCATTTGCTGTATCGCCTCAAATAATTCTTTCCTATCCATCAGTTCTCCACCTCATTAATCCGTGGATTGAATTGACACAACATCCGCACTTAAAAATTCTTCCATCGTATACTCAATCGTACGCCCCTGGCTTTGTAATTCAATTTGCAAAACGCGTTCCAAAATGTTCAGGCCGGTCACTTTTCCGGTTCCGTAAGGCGTTTTCACCATTTCCCCGACATCCGGAAACGCTTCTTTTACCGCTTCATATTCATCATTCTCATATTTCAGGCAGCACATGAGACGTCCGCAAAGCCCAGAAATTTTCGCCGGATTTAATGACAAATTCTGGTCTTTTGCCATTTTGATCGATACCGGCTCAAAATCACCCAAAAACGTGGAACAGCACAGCATCCTGCCGCAAGGACCGATGCCGCCAAGCATTTTGGCTTCATCCCGCACCCCGATTTGGCGGAGTTCGATCCTTGTCCGGAAAATGGACGCCAAATCTTTTACGAGCTCCCGGAAATCGACACGCCCGTCAGCGGTAAAATAAAAAATAATCTTATTCCGGTCAAATGTATACTCCACATCCACCAGCTTCATCTCAAGCTGGTGTTCCGCAATTTTTTTCATGCAAATCCCATATGCTTCTTTTGCTGCCGCTTTATTTTCATCCACTGTCATATGATCTTTCTGGTCGGCAATCCGGATGATTTTTTTCAGCGGCAACACGACATCATGTTCCCCGACAACTTTGGGATTTGTCACAACAAAGCCATACTCAATGCCGCGCGCAGTTTCGACGATGACGGCATCATTTTTTTTAACGGGAAAATCGCCTGGGTCGAAATAATATACTTTGCCGGCTTTTTTAAACCGGATTCCTACTACGTTAAACAAAGGCCGTTCCCCCCTGCAAATTTAAAACAAGCTGTTCCATGAGCAGCTGTTGATTGACATTGGCACCCAATTTCTTTTTTGCATCAAGAATGGCTGCCAGTTTTTCAGCCAGAGAACGCGGGGAGCAGGAAAGAATATCTGCAGAAAGACGGTTTAGCTGATCGGGATAAACGACATCTTCCTGTTTTCCCAGATGGATGGAAAGAAGATCTTTATAAATCCATATCAACAGATCCAACCCGAGATCCAGTTGATTTTTTTCTTTAAAATGCCCAAACCACGCTTCCTGCAAAAAAACCATTGCGTGGGAAGGTGATTTTGAAAGGGTTGTATACAATTTTAACACGATTTTTCGGGCTTGTGCAAACCACTCATCTTTGCTTAAATCAAGCGCTTCTTCCAAGTGGCTTGTCATATGGGAAAGAAGCGGGGCCAAATCGGGGCTGACCCCGTTTTCAATCAGCTGTTTTTTCAGTATGGCGGGTGGGACCGGCTTGAATGAAACAACCTGGCAGCGGGATAAAATGGTCGGCAGGATCCGGTGCAGCTGGGTTGTCATCAGCACAGCCGTCGTACCAGGATTCGGCTCTTCCAGAAACTTCAGCAGGCTGTTGGCGGCGCCTGTTGACATTTTTTCAGCGTCTACAATCATATACAGTTTCCGTTTCGACTCCACTGCCCGTTTGGAAAACTCCTGCTGCAACGCTTTAATCTGCTCCTTCTTGATCGAAAGGCCGTCCGGTTCAACCAGATGAACGTCAGGATGGGTGCCGTGGCTGATTCTTAAGCAATTCGAACAGCTTTCGCATGGGAAAAAATCATCCACAGGCTGCAGGCAAAATAATGTTTTCGCCAGTAGCTGTGCAGCTTCTTTTTTCCCTGTGCCGCGTCCGCCTTCAAATAAATAAGCATGCGCCATCCGGCTGCGCCTGATGCTGTGTTTCAGCAAAGTTGCTGCAACAGGCTGAATACTTTCAAATGCTTCCCATGTCATGGCTTCTTCCACTCTCTTAAGTATATAAATTAATCAGCAAACCTTTTACCTCGCCGATTTTCCCCAGTATATCGAGAGCGGGCTGCTCTTTTCTGAGACAGGCGTCGGTAAGATCCGCCAGTTTTTTGTCTATGGTTTCCACTATATTCAATTTGCGGCTTTCCCCGAACCGGTCGAAGCTTTGTGACTGTTTATTTTTCATCCCGTATTCGACAGTTTGCTTCACAAATTGTTTTACAAGCGACTTGAATTTGGACAAATCTTTAAGATTGCGCGAACGGGCAAGTCGGCTGCCGGCTTCGTCAATTTGCGACAATAGCTGGTGAAATTCATTCATTTGCAGCTTTTCCCTGCTTGTGTCCATCATTTCGGCAAAATTTGTTGTGCCCGTTACCATGCTTTTTGCTTCGCGGGCCGTTTTGTCCAAACCAATACGCAAATCCTGTTGTATTTTCAATCCCTTATTCCCCCGTTAAAACTGGTGAAATTCATCTACTGGCAGGACAAATACTGTCGCGCCCCCCACTTCGATTTCGACCGGATACGGGATGTAGCTGTCGGCATTTCCGCCCATCGGTGAAACCGGGGTAATAAACTGTTCCCTCGATTTGCAATTTTCCTTAATGACCTGCAGCGCTTTATTGACACGAATTTCTTCCGTCCCAATCAGAAAAGTCGTATTGCCTGATTTTAAAAACCCGCCTGTTGATGCAAGTTTTGTCACACGAAAATTATGATCAACCATGGCTTTCATCAACCGGTTGCTGTCCTGGTCCTGTACGACTGCGACGATCAGTTTCATTTTTTCCCCTCCTGAATTTTCAACCGTATATTTATCCCTCATTATATCATCTTCCATTTACCGTTATATATGAAATTCTGCTCCTGTATGTGAATTTCCTTTTATCCGAGGAAATTTTTCCCGTAATGTCGGAAAATGGCGTCCAGCACTTTTTGCAAAGCGGTATGATATATATATTCTACCTCTTTATTGGCATCAATGGCATGTATTCTCTCCGGAAACCGTTTTAACAATATTTGGAACCCTTCTCTTACCTTTCTATGGAAGTCGATGGCTTCCAGATCAAGGCGGTTTACTTCACGGTTGTGATTTTTGGCAATCCGGCTGAGGCCTGTCTCTGCTTCTACATCAAAATAGAGCGTCAAATCCGGCAGCAGCCCGCCCGTTGCAAACTGATTGATCCGGTATACTTCCTCTATCCCGATTCCTCGCGCATAGCCCTGGTACGCGAGCGAACTGTCAATAAACCGGTCACACAGGACAATGCGCCCCTGTTCTAGTGCCGGCAAGACCTTCTCTGCAAGATGCTGGCGACGGCTTGCCGCATACAGCAAAGCTTCCGTCCGCGCATCCATTTCCGTATTTTCCGGGTTCAAAATGATGTGCCGAATCTGCTCGGCAATTTTAATGCCCCCGGGTTCCCGCGTCAACACAACGGGATAGCCGTTTTCCTTTAAGTGTGCGGCAATCATCCCGGTAATGGTCGTTTTCCCCGCACCCTCAGGTCCTTCTGCTGTAATAAAAATTCCTTTCATGTTCTCTCCCTCTCTATTTATAAACTGCCAGCCTGTTTTCAAAAAACGGAGCATCCGCGTGAAACCTTGCCCCGCAAGCGCGCAGTTGTTGGATTTGGTAAATATGGGCGTCTCTAACCTGTTCACCCGGCACAAGAAGCGGCACACCGGGCGGATACGGCGTAACCATTTTTGCCGCAATCCGCCCCTTCGCTTCTGCAAATGATACCCATTCTACCTCTTTTTCTTCCATTTCATCATAAGCAAGGTGGAGTTCCGTTAACCCATGCAGGACGTCCAAGCCTGCTGTTTCCATCCGGCTATATCCGGACGCCTGTTTTTGCTCCACCCGTTTCAGCAGGGATTCATTCTCGGCTTGTGGAGATACTCCGGACAGTGCTGCTTCGATCCGCCCGGCAGCATCCTCATACGGAAAAGGCATACCGTTTTTTAAAAGCGGCAGCACAAAGACAACCCGTTGTAAATCCGCCATTTCTGTGTACACACCGGCACCTTCAAGCACGGACTGAAGTTTGAACCCGGAGAGGCCGGGAAATGTCGCCAGCAATTTCAGCGGATCCTGCCCCTCCTTTTTCTCCCATTTTAACATCTTGCTGAGCCGCGCGGAAAATTGCTCCCTTTGTGTCAGGGTATAGCAGATATCTTCACGGCTGAAATTGGCGGCATACCACCTTGCGTAATCGAGCGACATCATAATGGGATACGACGGGCTGCTCGATTGCAGTGCCGATAAATAGAATCCAAGTCTTTCAAACGGAAAATGCGGCGCACGGATATGTAAAAAAGACCCCATTGTCATAGCCGGCAGCATCTTATGGGCAGACTGGACAGCGGCATCTGCCCCCTGGTGAAGCGCCGTCTCCGGAAACGGGGAGCCAATCTGAAAATGCGCACCATGGGCTTCATCCACCAACACATAAGCGCCGTTTTGATGTGCGATGTCAGCCACAGCCCGCAAATCGTAGGTGATGCCATAATAAGTCGGATAAGTCAAAATACACGCTTTCACGTCCCGGTATTTCCTGAACGCCTGTACAAATAATCTTTCTGAAAATCCTGCCGGCATTTGGCGTTCCTTATCGATTTCAGGAAAAACAAAAACCGGATTTGCCCTGGCAAGCCTGAGGGCATGCAAAACCGATTGATGGCAGTTCCGGTCCACAAGCACACGATCCCCCGGCCGGCATACAGAAAGGATCATGGCGAGGTTGCCAACGGTGCTTCCGTTTACGAGAAAATAGCTCTTTTCACTGCCGTAATAAGCAGCCAGCAAATCCTGTGCTTCTTGAATGGCTCCTTCAGCATGGTGCAAATCATCCAGCCCGGACAATTCTGTTGCATCATATTGTAAAAAAGACGCGCTTTCTTTTAACAACGGCTCAATCAACAAGCCGTTTTTATGCCCCGGCACGTGGAACGAAACGGGATTTTTATGTTGATAGCGGCATAGCGCTTCAAATAATGGCATTCGATTTTGATCCATCTCCGTACCCCTTATCATACGGAGCCGCCTGTAAAAACCGGCCCCGAGTTTACTTATTCTATTTTACTATAAACGGGTAAAAGCGGGCAGGAAATGGGTGATTGGTATGTGTCAAGTTTTTCTCGACAAGGTTTAAATATCGGGTATTCCAAGACACTCTTTTTGTACACTTTCGGCTACCG
>NZ_JARTJQ010000077.1:0-105690 GCF_036225245.1 Weizmannia sp. CD-2023 | reverse complement strand
CTCGTACAGCGGCGGGACCCCGATGCCGCCGCCGACAAGGAGCGCTTTTTGCCCGGGGCGAAGCGCGTCCACCGGGACCCCGTTGCCAAGGGGGCCGAGCACATCGAGCCGTGCGCCGGGTGCCATGTTTGCCATCAGGCGCGTTCCTTTTCCCTGCACCCGGTACAACAAAGTAAGCGCGCCGTTTTTGCGGTCCACCGCCGCGATGCTGATCGGACGGCGCAACAGGGGATCAAACCCGCTTCCCGCTTTCACATGAACAAACTGTCCGGGGCGGGCGATTTGCCGGACCAAACTGCCGGCAAGCACCATTTCCCAAATATCCTGCGCAATGAGCCGGTTGCTTTTCACGATCATATATTCCTGGATCATGCGTGCACCGCCTGCTTTGCCCCCTGCACCATCGGCATGATCGAAAAACTTATCGATTCCAAAATGGATACGATGGCTGCTGCTGTATCAAGCGAAGTCAGGCACGGGATGCCGCATTCGACTGCTTCCCTGCGGATCCGGAAGCCGTCGCGTTCGTATTCCCGGCCTTTTGTGATCGTGTTCAGGACAAATTGCACATCGCCCCTTTGGATCGAGTCGAGCACGGTCGCCCCTTCGCCGCCAATTTTTTCCACTTCTTCGACAGCCAGGCCGTTTTCCCTTAAAAATTTTGCCGTTCCCGCCGTTGCTTTTAAGGTAAAACCGATCTCGACAAAGCGTTTCGCAAGCGGCAGGGCTTCCGGTTTGTCTTTATCGGCAACCGTAAACAGGATGCTGCCATCCGGCGAAAGCTTCATGCCTGCTGCAACGAGCCCTTTGTACAGCGCTTTTTCAAATGTACGGTCGCAACCCATCACTTCTCCCGTCGATTTCATTTCCGGGCCGAGTGTCGGTTCCACCCGCTTCAATTTTGCAAAAGAGAAAACCGGCACTTTCACGAACACTTCCGCTTTTTCCGGCCTCAGGCCAGTGCCATAGCCGAGGTTTTCAAGCGATTCGCCCAAAATCACTTTCATCGCAAGTTTTGCCATCGGGACATCGGTAATTTTGCTTAAAAACGGAACCGTCCGGCTTGAGCGCGGGTTCACTTCGATAACAAAGAGTTCATTGTGCGAGACGATAAACTGGATGTTCATCAACCCTTTGATTTCAAGCTCTGAAGCAAGCTTGCGGCACGTCTCCGCCATTTCCGCTTTTAATGCATCGGAAAGCCGCTGCGGCGGATAGACTGCGATCGAGTCGCCGGAGTGTACGCCGGCCCGTTCAATATGCTCGACGATGCCCGGGATTAAAATGTCCCGGCCGTCCGCGATCACATCGACTTCAAACTCCTGCCCTGTCACATAGCGGTCAATCAAAACGGGCTGGTTCGGGCTGACTTTCACCGCATGTTTCATATACTGGCGCAAGTCTTCTTCATGGTAGACGATTTCCATCGCCCGTCCGCCGAGCACAAACGACGGGCGCACGAGCACCGGATAGCCGATTTCAGCCGCAATTCGGGCGGCTTCTTCCGCCGAAGTGCCGGTTTTTCCGAGCGGGCGTTTGATGCCGAGCCGGTTTAACAAATGGTCGAACTTGTCGCGGTCTTCGGCACGCTCAAGATTTTCAAGCGAAGTGCCGAGAATGCGCACGCCGCGTGTTGCGAGCTGTTCCGCGAGATTGATCGCCGTCTGGCCGCCGAACTGGACAACAACCCCTTCCGGCTGTTCCAAATCGATGATATGCATGACATCTTCAATCGTCAGCGGTTCAAAATAGAGCTTGTCCGAGATGCTGAAGTCGGTGGAGACGGTTTCCGGGTTGTTGTTAATGATGATCGCTTCGTACCCGGCTTCCTGGATTGCCCAAACCGCATGGACAGTTGCATAGTCAAACTCGATTCCCTGGCCGATCCGGATCGGGCCGGAGCCGAGGACAATGATGCTTTTTCTGTTTGTCACAACCGATTCGTTTTCTTCTTCATATGTGCCGTAAAAATACGGCGTTTCTGATGCGAATTCGCCGGCACATGTATCGACCATTTTATAGACCGGCAAAATGCCGTTTTCTTTGCGCCATGCGTACACGTTTTCTTCTGCCGTTTTCCACAGCCCGGCAATCGTCTTATCGGCAAAGCCCATTTCTTTTGCTTTCCAGGCTGCCTCTTTGTCCCATCGCGCCTCCCGCAGCGTGTTTTCAAAGCGGATGATGTTTTCCAGCTTATGAAGGAAAAACAAGTCGATTTTGCTCCAGTCATGCAGCTGCCCGGCCGTGATACCCTTTCTTAGCGCTTCTGCGATGTAAAAAAGGCGTTCGTCGCTGGCGTTTTTGATCCGTTTTTCCATCACGTCCATACCGGATGCTTCCCCGAGTTCCAAATGATGGACGCCGATTTCAAGCGACCGTACCGCTTTTAACAACGATTCTTCAAAAGTGCGGCCGATCGCCATCACTTCGCCCGTTGCTTTCATTTGCGTGCCGAGCCTGCGGTATGCCTGTTCAAACTTATCGAACGGGAAACGCGGAATTTTTGTGACGACATAATCAAGCGCCGGTTCAAAATTGGCGTAAGAAGTGCCGGTGACCGGGTTTTTCATCTCGGCCAGCGTGAGCCCGACTGCAATTTTTGCTGACAGTTTCGCAATCGGGTATCCGGTTGCTTTCGAAGCGAGCGCGGATGAACGGCTGACGCGCGGATTGACTTCGATTACATAATATTGAAAACTGTCCGGGTCAAGCGCGAGCTGCACATTGCAGCCGCCTTCGATGCCGAGGGCGCGGATGATTTTCAATGATACATTGCGCAGCATCTGATACTCTTTATCGCTTAACGTCTGGCTCGGGGCGACGACAATCGAATCGCCGGTGTGGACGCCGACCGGGTCAATGTTTTCCATGTTGCAGACGACGATGGCATGGTCTTCGCTGTCGCGCATCACTTCGTATTCGATTTCTTTAAAACCGGCAATGCTTTTTTCAAGCAGGCACTGGTGGACGGGGCTCTGGCGCAATCCGCCTGACACGGTTTCGATCAGCTCTTCTTCGTTACAGCAGATGCCACCGCCCGTTCCGCCCAGCGTGTAAGCTGGCCGGACGATGACCGGGTAGCCCGTTTTTTCGATAAACCGGTAAGCTTCTTCAAGTGTATGGATGATCATGCTGTCCGGTATCGGTTCGCCAAGTTTTCCCATCAGTTCGCGGAACGCTTCCCGGTCTTCCGCCTGCTCAATGGCGCCAAGCCTTGTTCCGAGCACTTCGACGCCGTACTCGTCAAGGATGCCGGATTTCGCCAGTTCCATTGCAATGTTAAGACCGGTTTGGCCGCCAAGTGTCGGCAGGAGGGCATCCGGGCGTTCTTTGCGGATGATGCGGGCGACAAATGCCGGCGTGAGCGGTTCGATATAGATTTTATCCGCCATTTCCGTATCGGTCATAATCGTTGCCGGATTGGAATTGACCAAAACGACATGATACCCTTCTTCTTTTAAAGCAAGGCAGGCCTGCGTGCCAGCGTAATCAAATTCAGCAGCCTGGCCGATCACAATCGGGCCGGATCCGATCACAAGAATTTTTTCGATATCAGTGCGTTTTGGCATGGTTTGTTCCTCCTTTTGTTTTTCAACCATGGTTAAAAATTTGTCGAATAACGGGTTCGAATCGTGCGGGCCCGGCGATGCTTCCGGATGGTACTGGACAGTAAAAGCAGGGTATTTGCGATGTGCCAGCCCTTCAATCGTGCCGTCGTTCAACGCCCGTTCCGTTACGATAAGGTCTGTTCCGGCAAGCGAATTTTCATCGACCGCATAGCCGTGGTTCTGCGAGGTGATCACCGTTTTCCCCGTTTGGATGTCCTGCACAGGATGGTTCGCCCCGCGGTGGCCGAATTTTAATTTGAACGTATCGGCGCCGCATGCTAACGCAAACAGCTGGTGCCCGAGACAAATCCCGAAAAGCGGCACTTTCCCGAGTATTCCTTTTACCATATCAACCGCACAGGACACATCTTTCGGGTTACCGGGGCCATTTGACAACATCACCCCGTCCGGCTGAAGCTGTAAAATGTCCGCCGCCGTTGTATCATACGGCAGCACGGTAACGCGGCAGTTTCGTTTTGAAAGTTCGGTTAAAATGCTTTTTTTCGCGCCGAAATCGACAAGGGCAATATGTTTGCCGGGCCCTTCCATTTCGTAACGCTTCTTTGTGGATACTTGTGCAACGGCATCATGAATGGCTCGTTTGGATTGAAGATTTTTGATCACGGCTTCCGGATCTTCGTCTTCAGCACAGAGGGCGGCCCTGAGCGTACCGAAAGCGCGGATTTTTCTTGTCAGTTTCCGGGTGTCAATGCCAGATATACCGGGGATGCCTTTTTCTTTTAAAAAGGTATCGAGCGTTAAGGTGCTCCGCCAGTTTGACGGGTACGAAGCCGCTTCTTTCACCACGACCCCCTTCACATACGGCGTTACCGCTTCAAAATCGTTCCAGTTGATGCCGTAGTTCCCGATGAGCGGGTAGGTGAAAGTGACGATCTGGCCGTAAAAAGACGGGTCAGTTAATGTCTCCTGGTAGCCGGTCATCCCGGTTGTAAAAACGATTTCCCCGTAAGCCGCTTTTACACTGCCAAAACCTTCCCCTCTAAAAACAGTGCCGTCTTCCAAGATCAGTTGCCTTTTCATTTCAATGCCAGCTCCTTTTCCCATACCAGTTTTCCGCTTCCCCATGTGGCTTGCGGGAAGCCTTTGCATACACGCCCCAAAAAAGGGGTATTTTTTCCTTTCGATAAAAAGCGATCCGGGTCAATTGTTTTTTCTTCCCCCAGGTCAACTGCCGTGATATCGGCGGGTGCCCCGGTTTTCATCGTCCCGTATGGAAGTCCGAACACGCTAGCCGGCTTTATTGTCATCCAGTCAACAAGCTGTTTTAGCGTAAATATGCCGGTTTCAACAAAATGTGTATATAAAAGCGGAAAAGCTGTTTCAAATCCGGTGATGCCAAATGGCGCCTGTTCAATGCCTTTTGCTTTTTCCTCCGCGGTATGCGGAGCGTGGTCAGTGGCGATAAAATCAATCGTGCCATCCAAAAGGCCTTCAATAAGGGCGTCGCGGTCTCTTTTCGACCGGAGCGGCGGGTTCATTTTCCAGTTGGCATCAGGGCCCGGGATGTCGTCTTCAGAAAGGAGCAAATGGTGCGGTGTCACTTCGGCTGTCACTGGAATGCCGGCCCGTTTTGCGTCACGAACAACCCGGACGGATTCTTTCGTGCTGATATGGCAGACATGATAATGGCAGCCTGTATGTTCTGCAAGCAACACGTCGCGGGCGATCTGCACCGACTCGCATACGGAAGGGATCCCTTTTAACCCGTGCGCCGCCGCGAAAGATCCGTCATGCACGCAGCCGCCCCGGATGAGCGAATTGTCTTCACAATGGGCGACGACCGCCATACCGAGTGCTTTTGCCTGTTCCATCGCAGCTAGCATCTGCCCCGCTTCCTGCACGCCGACGCCGTCATCCGTGAACGCGAAGGCGCCTGCTGCTTTTAAACCGGCAAAATCCACGAGTTCGCCGCCTTTTTCATCAAGGGTGATGGCAGCATAAGGGAGCACGCGCACAACCCCATTCCGGCTGATTTTTTCCTTTAGAGACAAAAGGCGCGCCGGCCGGTCGGTAACCGGTTTGGTGTTAGGCATCGCCGCTACCGTTGTAAACCCGCCTTTTGCCGCGGCCATCGTCCCGGTGCGGATCGTTTCCTTCTGTTCGAACCCCGGTTCCCGCAAATGCACATGCAAGTCGACAAACCCGGGGAGAACCGTGAGTCCCGTTGCATCATATACCTGTTCGCCCGCTTCTTTCAGTTCCGGGCCGGTTTCCGCGATTTTTCCATCTTTGATCCGGATATCCCGCTTTACCGATTCTCCCTTTTCATCTAAAACCATCCCGCCTTTAATCAACCAGTCCACTTGGCAAACCACCTTTTCTTTTTTGTCAAAATAGCGCGATCCATAGCAACTTTCATTTTTCAAGCTGTCTGGAAAACCGCTTTTTCTTTCTGTAAAATCGTTTTTAAAATCGCCATCCGTGCAAACACGCCGTTTTCCATTTGTTTAAAAATCCGCGACCGGCTGCATTCCACGAGGCTAGTTGCAATCTCGACATCGCGGTTGACCGGCGCCGGGTGCATAATGATGCTGCCCGGTTTCATCATCCGTTCCCGTTCCACCGTCAGCCCGTATGCGCGGTGGTATGCTTCTTTTGTCAGATGAGCGGTTTCTTGATGGCGTTCATGTTGGATGCGGAGCAGCATGACGACATCTGCTTCCGCTACGCCGTCATCGATCGGAACGTACGGGAGATGCATGGTCGGATCAAACCATTCTACAGGCCCCGAACATGTGACGGTGGCACCGAGCTTTTTCAATGCTTCGGCATTTGATCTGGCAACACGGCTGTGGACGATATCACCGATGATACACACCTTTAAGCCGCGGAAGCCGCCGAATTCCTGTTTGATCGTCAAAAGATCAAGCAGGCATTGGGACGGATGCTGGCCGCTGCCGTCTCCCGCATTGACAATCGAAAGCGCCAACCCTGCGAGCTGCCTGTAATATTCATCTTCCTGGTGGCGGATCACCACCACTTTGACGCCGATCGACTGCAATGTTTTCACCGTGTCGTACAATGTTTCACCCTTTTGCACGCTTGATGCCCCGACTTCAAACGGAAGCAGCTCAAGGCCAATCCGCCGTTCTGCCACTTCAAAGCTGCATTTTGTCCGCGTACTCGGCTCATAAAACAAATTAGCTGCAAAAACCGGCTCCGGCGCTTTCCATACGGCCCCTTTTGAAAAGGCATCGGCTTCTTCCAGAAGTTCCAAAATTTCCTCATTGCCCAAACCGGATATCGTCAGAAAATGCTGCATGTTCCATCCTCCTTTGTTTTTCAGCCAAAAAAGCACCCTGCTTATGGCAGGGTGCGTGAAATGGCACGGCAAGTCAAAAGCCTTGCGCGGCCGGCACCCTTCCAAGCCTCTCCGGACTTGCAGTTAAAAGGTGTTCCGTATTCATTTCAATGAAAAAGCCCCTTTGCCGCGAGGGTACAAAGGGGCTTTTAAACCTCCTTTGCAAACCTCACAGGGCTTGCTTAAAAGGATTACATATCGTGGATTGTGACCAGGTCCCGCCCGTCCACATCCGTCAATTGTACAACGATTCTTTCCGACTGGCTCGTCGGGATATTTTTTCCGATAAAGTCGGGGCGGATCGGCAATTCCCGGTGGCCGCGGTCAACGAGCACCGCGAGCTGGATCCGGCTCGGGCGGCCGATATCCATCAGCGCGTCCATCGCCGCGCGCACTGTCCTGCCTGTATACAGCACATCATCGACAAGCACGATTTCTTTATCGGTGATGCTAGATGGCAGGTTCGCGCCTTTTACTTCCGGTTCGCCGTTTGCCGTTTTTTTCGATAAATCGTCACGGTACAGCGTAATGTCCAGCTCGCCGACTTCGACTTTGCGCCCTTCGATTTGCGCAATTCTTTCCGCCAGACGCTCGGCAAGGTAAATGCCGCGCGTTTTAATCCCGATGAGCATCGTATCTTCAATGCCTTTATTCCGTTCAATGATTTCGTGGGCGATCCGCGTCAACGCCCTGCGGATCATGATTTCATCCATTACTACCGCTTTTTGGGCCATGGTGTCTCCTCCCGAGAAAAATCAAAGCCTTCCGCACCGAAGGCAGGAAGGCTTTGTAAAATGAACGTTCCCTTGCCAGCCTCACGGGACTGTCTTTAAAAGGCTTATGAAGTTATTTTTACCTTACCCGTTTTTCATCCGTTTGTCAATCCTTTTTTATATCATGATGCTCACAACCCACGCCTGAGTGTGTTTAAAAGATGCGCGAAATCATCCGGCAGCGGTGCTTCAAATGTGAGCGTTTCTCCTGTGCGCGGATGGCGGAAACCGAGTACCCCAGCATGGAGCGCCTGGCCGCCGAAATCAATCGTTTTTTTCGGCCCGTATTTCGGGTCGCCTGCCAAAGGATGGCCGATATACTTCATATGGACGCGGATCTGGTGGGTGCGCCCCGTTTCAAGCCGGCATTCGATAAACGTAAACCGGTCAAACCGTTCCAGCACGCGGAAATGGGTCACCGCGTCTTTTCCGTTATCGACCACGGCCATCCGCTGGCGGTCAGCCGGGTCCCTTCCGATCGGGGCGTCAATGGTGCCGGCTTCATGCGGAATATTGCCGTGAACAAGCGCAAAATATTTGCGGGTTACCGTTTTTTCACTGAGCTGCGCCGCCAGCTTTTCGTGCGCGTAATCGTTTTTGGCCACCATTAACAGCCCGGATGTGTCCTTGTCAATCCGGTGGACAATCCCGGGGCGGAGCACGCCGTTAATACCCGATAGATCTTTGCAGTGGTACATCAGGCCGTTCACAAGCGTCCCTGTAAAATGCCCATTCGACGGATGGACAACCATGCCTTTTGGTTTATTGACGACAAGCACATCGGCATCTTCATAATAGATATCAAGATGCAAGTCTTCCGGTTCAATATCGGGCAATTCCGGCTCCGGCACCTCAATTTCAACCAAGTCGCCTGTTTGCAATCTGTAATTTGCTTTTTCTTTTTTGCCGTTTACGGTAATGTCACCATCTTTAATCCATTGCTGAACTTGTGATCTTGACCATTCTTCCCGGATAGAAGAGACCATTTTATCAAGCCGTTCATTTGCTTCGTGTTCAAGAATGGTGTGATCCACTTTTTCCATCGGTTTTCTCCTTTGTCTTTCTGTCTTCCAAAAGCATCGAAATCAGCAATAATACAACACCAATCGTTAAACTGGCATCCGCCACGTTAAAAATGGCAAAATCATAGCTGCCGAAACGCAAATGGACAAAATCAACCACTTCGCCGCGGAACAGGCGGTCAATAAAGTTGCCGATTGCCCCTCCTAATATAAGGCCGAGGCTGATGCCGACTAGCACCCTATCTTTCGCATATTTTTGTATGTAATAAAGAATGCCGGCAATGACAATTAGGGTAATGAGGTAAAATAGCCACATCTGCCCTTCCAGTATGCTGAAGGCAGCGCCTGTGTTGCGCGTCGATGTGAGAAAAAAGAAACCCGGAATCACTTCGATGCTTTCCCCGAGCGCCATCCCTTTTAAAACGAGCCATTTGGCCAGCTGGTCCAAGATGATCACAATGAGTGCAACCACATAATAAAAAATAACCAATCGCTTTTCCTCCGCCTGTGTTTACGGCAGGCGCAAAATGCCACCTGGTCCGGAATATATTTCTTTCTGCATTTTAGCATAAACAGCAGGAAGTGAAAAGAACGGACGGCTGGATCCGGTCCGCCCGTTCCTGCCAGCTTCTTTTAGGCGGAAACCATTTTTGCTGATTGAAGTTGCGCAAAAGCAATGCCTTTTTGACATTTCTTTCGCCCTTTTCTAGTGAATAAGATCGTACGGGACGGTTACTTTGCCGTATGACAGGATGGTTTGCCGGTCCGCAGGCAACAGGGCAGGGATTTCCGCAAGGCCCGGGTCAACTTTCCGGGTGCCGTGAAACCCGTCCAATGCCGCCTCAATCTCTTTCAATTCTTCCTGAACCAGATGTTGCACGAGTTCATGCTTCGCCTCGTACTCGGATAATTCAGCCTGTAGCGATTGCAGCCAAAGTTTCGGATCTTCACGCATCTTCCAACAGCCTCCCCGCGTCTTTGTTGGTTATAGCATTCCCGCAGGCAAGGCTTGTTTGCAGAAAAACGATTTCTAAAAGTAACAAAATCATGCAGCAGCAAACGGTTTTTGCCAGTGAAAATCCGGCGCCGGCAATGGGCTGAAATCCGTTAAAAAAGCCGGTGCTGCATGTCTTCATGCAAGCCCCGGCTTAAAGCTTTACACTTCCCGCATCAATGTTTTTACAACTTGTGCACAGCGCGGGCAGAGCGTCGGATGGTCATGGTCCAGGCCGACTTCCGGCGTTACAACCCAGCACCGTTCGCATGTTTCGCCTTCCGCTTTTTCGACAACAATGGCTGCGTGCTCAAGCTTCAGCGCATTTTCCGGTGCGTCTTCAATGGCCCCTGCCACTTCAAATCCCGACACAATGAACAATTGCTTTTTGCTTTCCGAAATGCTGTCAAGCAGTGCTTTCGTCTCCGCATTCACATACAAGGTCACTTTTGCCGTTAGCGATTTTCCGATTACTTTTGCGTTCCGCGCTTCTTCCAATGCTTTCAAAACGTCTCCGCGGAGCGCCATAAACGCATTCCATTTTTCCTCAAGCGCCGCAGCATCCGGCAAATCCACATATTCCGGCATATCGGTCAGCTGGACGCTTTCTTCCGCCACACCCGGAATATACTGCCAGACTTCATCGGCTGTATGCGGCAAAATTGGCGACAACAGCTTGGTTAAGGCAACAAGGCATTCATACAAAACGGTTTGCATCGCACGGCGTTCCGGATTGTCTGCAAGTTCGATGTACAGCACGTCTTTTGCAAAATCCATATAGAACGAACTGAGGTCTGTGGCACAGAAATTGTTCACCGCATGATAAATGGTGGCAAATTCGTACCGTTCATAAGCCTCCCGCACTTCCTTTACAAGCTTGTTCAGTTTGACAAGCATAAACCGGTCGACCTCGCGCAAATCTTCATAGGCAACTTGGTGCTGGGCAGGGTCGAAGTCGTTCAGATTGCCGAGTATGAAGCGGAATGTGTTGCGGATTTTCCGATAGACCTCGGACACTTGTTTTAAAATTTCATTGGAAACCCGGACATCTGCCTGATAGTCAACGGAAGCGACCCACAAGCGGATAATGTCAGCCCCCAGCTGTTCAACCACTTTGCCAGGCAAAATCGTATTGCCGAGCGATTTGCTCATCTTCCGGCCTTCGCCGTCCAGCACAAACCCATGGCTTAAAACGCCGTCGTACGGAGCGTGCCCTGTTACCGCCACACTGGTAATAAGCGATGAGTTAAACCAGCCGCGGTACTGGTCGGAACCTTCAAGGTACAAATCAGCCGGCCGTTTCAAGCCTTCCTGTGCAGCCAGCACGCCCTGATGGGAAGAACCGGAATCGAACCAGACGTCCATAATATCCGTTTCTTTTTTAAATACGCCGTTTGGACTCGCCGGATGCGTAAAGCCTTCCGGAAGCAGGTCTTTCGCTTCCCGTTCAAACCAGACGTTTGATCCGTGTTCGCGGAACAGGTCGGATACATGCTGGATGGTTTCTTCCGTGATGATCGCTTCGCCGTTTTCCGCGTAAAAAACAGGGATCGGCACACCCCATGCACGCTGGCGGGAGATACACCAGTCGCCACGGTCGCGGATCATGTTATGCATCCGGAGTTCGCCCCATACAGGCGTCCATTTGACCTCTTCAACGGCTTTCAAAATGTCATCGCGGAACATATCAACCGATGCGAACCATTGCGATGTTGCCCGGAAAATTACCGGTTTTTTCGTCCGCCAGTCATGCGGGTACGAGTGCGTTAAAAATTTCAATTTTAAAAGCGCACCTGCCTGATCCAGTGCTTCACAGATCGGTTTGTTGGCTTTGTCGTAAAACAATCCTTCAAAACCGGGCGCGTCTTTTGTCATCATGCCTTTGTCATCTACAGCACAAATCACATCAAGCCCGTATTTTTTGCCGATGAGAAAGTCATCTTCCCCGTGTCCAGGTGAGGTATGGACGCATCCTGTCCCGCTGTCGGTTGTGACGTGGTCGCCGAGCATGACGAGCGAATCGCGGCCGTACAGCGGATGTTTTGCGACAATGTACTCCAGCTTTTTCCCCGGAACCGTTTGAACGACTTCCGCGTTTTCCCATTCCAAAACGCCGCTTACTTCTTCGAGCAAGGCTTCGGCAACCAGGTATTTCTTGCCGTCCACTTTTACGACAACATAGTTGATCTCCGGATTGACGGCAATGCCGAGGTTTGACGGAATGGTCCAAGGTGTCGTTGTCCAGATGACGATTTTCGTATCCGTATCAAGCACGCCTTTTCCGTCTTTTACGTCGAACGCAACATAAATCGATGGCGATTTAATGTCTTTGTACTCAATTTCCGCATCTGCAAGCGCGGATTCGCTGGAAGGGGACCAGTATACCGGCTTCAGGCCTTTGTAAATATAGCCTTTTTTCGCCATTTCCCCGAATACTTTAATTTGCTCGGCTTCATACGCGGGCCGGAGCGTTAAATACGGATTTTCCCAGTCGCCACGCACGCCGAGCCGTTTAAACGCTGTCCGCTGGCGGTCGATTTGCTCATGGGCATATTTTTCGCACAGTTTCCTGAATTCGGCAACCGACATCGATTTCCGGTCCACGCCTTTTTTTGTCAGTTCCTGCTCTATAGGCAACCCGTGCGTATCCCAGCCCGGTACATAAGGGGCATGGTAACCTGTCATTGATTTGAACCGGTTGATGATGTCTTTCAATGTTTTATTCAGGGCGTGGCCCATATGGAGATCGCCGTTTGCATACGGAGGCCCGTCATGGAGCACAAACAAGGGCCTTCCTTCCGTGCGTTTCATCACCTTTTGATAAATATCCATTTCTTCCCATTTTGCCTGGATTTGCGGCTCTTTTTTCGGCAAATTTCCACGCATCGGGAAATCCGTTTTCGGCATTAAAAGTGTATCTTTGTAATCCATGCTGATCCTCCTGCCTTTTGCATATTGTATTTTGAATTTTTCGTTATGTTCAGCCTTGCCAAAAATCCAATAAAAAAACCTTCCCATCCCCAAAATAGGGACGAGAAGGTTCCCGCGGTACCACCCTAGTAGGCATTCCATATGCCCGCTCGACATCCGTAACGTGGAAGGTCCCGCTTAACTCTACTGGCCTTTTCGGCGTTCAAGGCAAGAACTCAAGGGGGATGTTCAGGCTGCGCGCTTTGCCGGGCTCGCACTGTCCCCGGCTCGCTTGGAAAGCTTTCACAACCCTACTGCCCTGTCATCGTTTTTTCGTATACAGTATTGAATGTATTCCATTATAGTTGACCCTTTTCGGATTCGTCAAGTCTGATTTGCTTCTTCTTCTTCCAGCTCAAAGTCCGTGGCATCGACTTCAAATTCCATCAGCTTTTCCCAGTCATCATTATCAATCAGGTCAAGCTGCGCCTCAATCAGCATTTTAAAGCGCGTCCGGAAGACTTTCGACTGTTTTTTCAGCTCTTCGATTTCGAGCGCAATTTTTCTTGCCTTCGAAAGGGCTTCATTGACAATCCGGTCGGCATTTTTTTCCGCCTCGCGGATGATCAGTTTCGCTTCTTTCTGGGCATTGCCCTTTACTTCTTCCGCCGCTTCCTGGGCAACAACAATCGATTTATTTAAAGTTTCCTCAATGGAAGTAAAATGGCTCAGGCGTTCGTTTAATGATGCCACCTTATCTTCCAGGTTTTTCTTTTCGCGGATCAGCATTTCATAATCTTTTATCAGCTGGTCAAGAAATTCATTTACTTCATCTTCATCATAGCCGCGAAACCCTTTGCTGAACTCCTTATTATGTATATCTAAAGGCGTTAAAGGCATGTGGCCACCTCCTGTTCAATTTGCCTTTCGATTGCAAGATTCCCCTTCTTTTTTATATTATAATGGAATTCGACGATTTTTTGGGAAAATCCTGCTAATCCATCAAATTATTTTAAAATCCCTGCCACCATTCGCCACTTTTCTTTCTTCGTTTTGCCTTCCACGCGGATGAGCCGGCTTCTCCCGTACCCCCTAGCTGAAAAAGTATCACCTTCCTCGCACTGGAATGCCGGATCTTCCACTGTTTTCCAGTTCACTTTTACAAGCCCGTGCTCAATCAGCGCCCGCGTTTTTTGCCTTGAAATATTGTAAACGGCGGATAAAATCGCATCAAGGCGGAGCGAACTGACGGTGGCCTGTTTTTCAAGCCAGCGTTGCTGTTGCCCGATGGCCTCGCCCAACTGCATTTTCGTAAGGGTAACCGGCGTTTTTCCAATTTGCCGGAATTCCATTTGAATAAAGTCCGAAAGTTCCGCTGCCACGAAAAACTGAATGCGCCCTTCCCCGATTAAAATATCCCCGAATTTTTCGCGTTTCAGGCCGAGCGCCATCAGCGAACCAAGCACATGTTTATGTTCAAAGGAAACAAATTTGGCAGGGTAATGGACTTCGAATAAGGCAAGATGGAAGTCGTCCTCATCCGGAGAAAAATAGTCAGGAAAAAGCAGCATTCTTTTCCGCTCACTCTCTCTGTATCCGCCAAAAGCCCGGACAGAGACTGCGCCGTGGTTTCCGATCACCGTGTTGACAATTCTCTGCATGCGCGGATCCAAAAAATCCGTCAGTTCAGGGGCATACGCATCTTTCACGTATTGTTTCCAGGTCAGCACCTGGTCAATAAATTCCTTTTCATCCGGCCGGAAATGCTGGTAAATCGATTCCATTTGTCTGACTCCTTTTAAAAAAAGGAACTGCACAGTCCCTTTTTCTGAAAATGGCTCTTTTTACATGAACCACGAAAAAATTTCCGCAATGCCGGCTCTTGCCAAATCCAGGACAAAAAAAGCGACGATCGGAGAAATATCAATCATGCCGATCGGTGGAATGATTCTGCGGAAAGGGTCGAGATAAGGTTCCGAAACGCGCGCAAACAAGCGCCCGATGTCGGTGTCCCTGAGATTAAACCACGACATAAAGATATAAATCAGGAGAATGTAAGAGTAAATTCTCATGAGAAGCAGAATGATCTTTAAAATTGAAAATAAAATTGGATCCATCCGGTTTATGGCCACCTCGTATCGTCATATTCCTGTCCCTGCAGGAATTCAGAAATTTTTCCGGAAACTTCTACGTTATCCGGCGTACAAAGAAAAATATTGCTGCCGACTCTCTGGATATCGCCTGCAATGGCATACACCGTTCCGCTCAGAAAATCGACAATCCGCTTCGCCTGGTCATGCGGCATGCTTTGCAAATTGACGACCACCGCGCGCCTGTTTTTCAAATGGTCGGCAATTTCCTGTGCATCGGCATAAACCCGCGGTTCCACCAGAATGACTTTTGAAGACTTTTGGACGCTTTGCAGGCTGACCACATTTTGCCGCGCATGCCGGACCGGTTTCTCAGCGGGTTGCTCGGGTTCTTCATACTCTTTTTCCATCATTTCTTCTTCCTGGTCTTCGTATTCATCATCAAGCAAAAAGAATGACTTAAATTTCGTTTTCAGTCCCATTCCATTACACCTCCGTTTGTTTTCCCTTATCCGACAAGCGCAGTGCCGATTCTGACAAAAGTCGCCCCTTCTTCTACTGCAATTTCAAAGTCATTGGACATTCCCATCGACAATTCACGGCACGGAGCGTAATCCAAATGCAGCGATTCAATATCCCGCTGCAAAGTTTTCAGCCCGCGGAATGTGCGCCGGATGACGTCCTGATCTTCCGTAAGCGGCGCCATCGTCATCAAGCCCGCAACGCAAATATGCGGAAAATCCTTCAGTTTACGGACAAAATCAACCACTTGCCCGGGCGCCATCCCGTGTTTCGATTCTTCCCCGGAAACATTCACCTGAATAAAGCATTTGATTTCTTTATCCAATTTTGCCGCCCTTTTTTCGATTTCCTCCGCAAGGCTCAGTCGGTCCAAAGAGTGTATGTAGCTGACTTTATCAATAATGTTTTTAACTTTCCTTGTCTGCAGCGTCCCGATAAAATGCCAGACGGGGCGGTTTCCGAGCGCCTCGTATTTTGCCAGAAGGCCGTCGTCTCGGTTCTCGCCAAGATGCCGAATGCCTGCTTCCAGTGCCTCTTTTGCCCTTTCTGTTGTGACATATTTCGTTACTGCAATGATTTCCACATCCCCGCGGCTTCTTCCTGCCCTTTGGCACGCTTTTTCAATTTTTTCGTTGATGTGCGCGAGGTTTTCCGATACTTTCATCTCTCCGGTGCTCCTTTTATACCAATAAAGCCAAGCATTCTCCCGGCAGAGCCGTGATCACGCCGGTGCGAAAAAAAGTCTTCTTCACAACAACTTGTGCACAGGCTGCTGACTGCGATCCGGCTTTCCGGAATGCCTGCCTGCTGTAATATGATTTTATTTAACTGCTTTAAATCGAGCGCATACTGGCCGGGTGATTTTTCCGCGTACGGCAATTTTTCTCCTTTGCCGGTCCAGGGGCGGACAGCCTGGATGACACGGTCATCGACAAGATAGCACTTGCCGCAAATGGACGGTCCGATGACGGCTTCTATTTCATCAAGCGGCACCCCATCCTTTACCCATTTTTCAACCATTTTAGCCGCAATCCCGCGGGTGGTTCCTTTCCACCCCGCATGTGCGATCCCGACGCGGCCGTACTTCGATGCGAAAAAGAAAACCGGCACACAGTCCGCAAACGCCAGCACAAGCAAGATTTCTTTTTCATCGGTGTACAATCCGTCCGTATGCGGAAAAGAGGAACGGTATTCAGCCGCCCCCTTGCCGGCGTCTTTGCGCGTGACCCGTTGCACATGGTCTTCGTGCGTCTGTTCGGCGCCGATCCAGTTTGATAAAGGGAATCCGGTTGCACTTGCAACGATCTCCCGGTTTTTCCTGACCGATTCAGGATCGTCGTCCACATGGAAAGCAAGGTTTAAACTGCCGGGAAAATTTATGCTTGTGCCGCCGTTTTTCACTGTAAATCCGGCACATATCCCGTTTTTTTGCCAGGCGCCGACAGCATAATACAATGCCTGTGTTTTTACAAACGGTTCTCTCATCTCACCCTCACCCGGTTTCTCTTTTGTACTATTATACCTTTTTATCCATGCGTCTTCTATACATTTTCGCATTGAATGCGTTTTTTTCCGTACTGATTTTATTTATAGCAAATTTCATCAAAATTCTCTACTTTTTAGCTTAAAAACGGGGGATCATCCGGAAATTTCCCGGATGTAACGGGTTTGTAACGCAACTAATAAACAGATGTTACCTTTCTGTTATATTAAACTGCTACTCTATTGGTAATAAATCACTTACATAGAAGAGGTAATGAATTTGAAGAAAGCTTTGGTATCATTACTGACTGTATGTATGTTGTCAATTGGAACGGGACACGCATTTGCGGCAACAACGACATATACGGTTAAGCCGGGAGATTCATTATATAAAATCGCCGGAAAATATCATGTGACCGTGGCACAGTTGAAGAGCTGGAACCACTTGAGGTCAAATGTCATCCGGGTGAAGCAGAGACTGAAAATCCAGACGAAAACGCCCGCAAAAAAAGTTTCGTCTTCCTCTTCTTCTTACCGCACGATGACGGTGAAAGCAACGGCTTACACAGCGGGTTCCGGCGGCGGGATTACGGCCACCGGCATCAACTTGAAAAGGCATCCTTCCGCAAAAGTGATTGCGGTCGATCCAAAGGTGATCCGGCTCGGTTCGAAAGTGTACGTTCCGGGTTACGGTACGGCGGTTGCCGGTGATACCGGCGGGGCTATCAAAGGGAAAAAAATTGATGTATTTATTTCAAGTAAAAAGAAAGCCCTTCAGTGGGGCCGCAAAACAGTGACAATTAAAGTGTATAAGTAAAAAAACGGCTGCGCGGCCGTTTTTTTCTTTTCCAGGCCGCGCTTATTTTTTCGGTTCCTGCAGCTGCTGCTGTGTATAGGCCGACTCTTTAAACCTGACGAGGATAACGTCGGTGCCGATTTTTACGATGTTGCTCCACGGGATGACCACTTCGTCCTCTTTTCCAAATAAGCCGAACATTTTCCCCGATGAGCCGCCGACAATGATACTTTCAATTGTGCCATTATCCAGGTTGATATCAATATCTTCCACGTTTCCGAGTTTTCTGCCGTCCGATATGCTGACAACATCCTTCACTTGAAAATCCGAAATTCGGACCATCTGCTCTCCCCCCTGCTGTCTTTCCGCCATGTAATACAAGTTTATGCACGGGGGGAGGTTTTTACGAATAGAAAAGCGGAGGCGTTGCCGGACAAGGATTTCAAAGCCCCCTTTAATAAAGGGGCGGAAATCCATACGACGACGGGCAAGCGCCCTCCGCTTTTCTTATTGTCCAGCTCCGGCTCCTAGCCCCTCGGGTCGAATAACCCGTCCGTCCTGAAGCCAGGGCTTCATTCCGGCCGGAACATTCGCCGGTCGGGGCTATACAGTCGCCTCCGCTTTTCTTACTACTGTATATTTTTGTTCATTTGTTTGATGGCTGCTTTTTCGAGGCGGGAGACTTGGGCTTGGGAGATGCCGATTTCTTCTGCGACTTCCATCTGTGTTTTTCCTTGGAAAAACCGTTTGCGGATGATCATTTTCTCCCGTTCGTTCAGGCGCCGCATTCCTTCCTGCAAGGCGATTTCTTCAATCCATTGCGAATCTTTGTTTTTTTCGTCACTCACCTGGTCCATGACATAAATCGGATCCCCGCCGTCGTTATAAATCGGTTCAAACAGTGATACGGGATCCTGAATGGCATCAAGTGCAAATACAATGTCTTCGTGCGGAACATCCAGCTCTCTGGCGATTTCTTCTGTTGTCGGTTCTTTCGAAGTGGCGCTCATCAGCTTTTCCCTTACTTGCAGGGCTTTATAAGCAATATCCCTCAAGGAGCGCGATACGCGGATCGGATTATTATCCCGTAAATAACGCCTGATTTCGCCGATAATCATCGGCACGGCGTACGTTGAAAAGCGGACATTTTGATTCAGATCAAAATTATCAATGGATTTCATGAGTCCGATACAGCCGACTTGAAACAGGTCGTCCACATATTCGCCACGGTTGTTAAAGCGCTGAATGACGCTCAGCACAAGGCGTAAATTGCCATTGACCAGCTTTTCTCTT
Organism: Weizmannia sp. CD-2023; assembly: GCF_036225245.1. Taxonomy (NCBI): domain Bacteria; kingdom Bacillati; phylum Bacillota; class Bacilli; order Caryophanales; family Bacillaceae; genus Heyndrickxia; species Weizmannia sp. CD-2023. Next base: position 86,878 of record NZ_JARTJQ010000077.1, on the reverse strand, counting down.
GCAGACGCATCGCCGGCATGCATTTTCTTTAAAAGATCCCTCATTTCCTCATTTTTCAAAACGGGAAGCTTGGAGGTATCCACCCCGCAAATTTCCACTTTGTTGCGCTTCAAATCTTTTCCCCCCTTCAGGACTCAGGAGCTGCTGTTCAAAAAACAGTATCTCCCCGGGTGGGAAATTTATGCACTGCGCAAAAAGCGGGAATTGCCTGCGGAAGATGTCCGGACATTGCCGTTCCTGCTTCCCGACCGCCTGCAAATTTTCCTGCTATACCATTTTATTGAATTCTTTACGCAATCTTTTGATAATTCTTTTCTCAAGCCGCGAAATATAGGACTGGGAAATGCCAAGCATATCGGCGACATCTTTTTGTGTTTTCTCTTCCTGCCCTTTAAGGCCGAAACGCAATTCCATAATCTGCTTTTCCCGGTCCGACAAACGGTGCAGGGCGCTGTAAAGCAATTTTTTATCGACGTTCGCTTCAAGATCCCTTGTAATGATATCATCATCCGTGCCGAGCACATCCGAAAGCAGCAGTTCATTTCCGTCCCAATCGATATTTAGCGGTTCATCAAACGAAACTTCGGATCGGAGCTTATTGTTCCGCCTTAAATACATCAAAATTTCATTTTCAATACAGCGGGAAGCGTAAGTCGCCAGTTTGATCTTCTTTTCCGGATTAAACGTATTCACGGCTTTAATGAGGCCGATTGTGCCAATGCTGATTAAGTCTTCGATATTGATGCCGGTGTTTTCAAATTTGCGCGCAATGTAAACGACAAGGCGCAAGTTGCGTTCGATAAGGATCGAACGTGCTGCCTTATCCCCTGCCGGCAGTTTTTTTAACAGCATTTCTTCTTCTTCTTTGGAAAGCGGGGGCGGCAGGGCTTCATTCCCGCCGATATAATAAATTTCATCCGCTTTCAGCCCGAGCTTGAATAGGAGTTTGTACCAAAAATAAGCGAGTTTTAACCGTAAATGTTTCATATTCATCCTCCTTTAAAGTCACCATCAGGCGGATTGCGCAGCTTCTGCCATCATTTGCGGGTGAACAATGCAGCTGAATGCATCATCCCCGGATAAACGTTGTGCCGAAAAAGAAATCAGCACTTTTTTTACAGGCCATGTCCGGTTTCCGCTCGTCAGTTGTACCTCATCCGGCTTGTACGCTAAAAGAAGCGATTGTTTCCCGACTGTTTTTGCCGGGATGAACCGGACGCGGCCGGCCCATTCGTCAGGAAGTGTAGCACTTCCGTCCAAAAGACGGGTCGCATCTTCCGCAAGCACCGCAATTTCTTCGGGGAGATGCTCACGGACGGGCAGGATGGAAAGGATCATCACTGGCAGCTTTGTCAGCGGATCATATAACTGGTTGCCGCTATCCACCAGCCCTTTTACTGTAAAATCACTTTCCACGATGCGAATATAAACATCGACAAGCTGGTCATACTTGATTTTCGCCATTTCAAGCCCCTGAATCCGGTTCTTTGAAAACAGCCATGCCGCCGGAAGACCGAGCGCAACAAACGCCCAGCTGACCGGGTCGCCAAATCCCCCCGCCGCAGCTTTAAGCATTTTCACCTGCATGTCGAAGTGAAAGCTTAAAAAGTAGTGGGCCCCCATTAAAATGCCGCCCATCAGAAACGTGGCAAAATAAAAGGTTAGGAGATTTGAAAAAAAATAGCGCCACCGCTTATAGCCGAAAACTGCAAATACCATGATGCCGGAAAAAAGCAGCTTTACAACCGGGTTACCGGCATAATAAGAAAGCTGCGGCATAAAGCCCATGATGATGATCGCTGAACCGATGAGCCCGCCTGCAAGAATCCGGAGCAGGCGGGCCGGCCGTTTTAAGGCAATGCTTGTCAGCCACAACAGCAGGCTGTCGGCAAGAAAATTCAAAAGCCAGATGGCATCCATATATACAACCAAACGCATCCCCCCTGTCTCCGCCTCAAATGAATCCGCAGCCGTCCCGCCAAAACGACGGCCGCTTTTGCCCGGGCCGCGTGCCCGAGGCTGCGGAATGCTTGCCGCAATGCATCCTGTGCCGGTTTTCGTATACTAACCCGGTAACGTTGTTGAAAGGTACATCGACTAAGGCTTTACCCGGTGATTGTTGCTGAAAGGTGCATCTGCTGCGGCTTTAAGAACGCCAATCCGGTGAATGAACATAGTGCAAACCAATTTCCGGCTTCCAGGCGAACTCTTTTGCCGATTGCTGCTTCTGTCCTTTTGATTAGATTTATGGCTAGTATAACGCACGCGGAGCATTAAAGTGTGTCAGTTTCTGCTGGCAAAAAAACAGAACTTTTCATTTTTTTAGCCGAAAAGTGTCAAGCATGCTTGCTCGATTCTGTTGTCACACCGATATGCATCCGAAAAAAACCCCGACTGGATATACAGACAACATCTCGCAAATTCAAAACAACTTAGCAACATAAACATAGCTGCGGTGCTCTCAATATGCAGACGACATCTCGCCAATCCAAAACGGGTTTAAAAAGTGTTTTCAAACGCAAAAAAGCCCGTCTTTGCTTTCAGACAATGGCCTGGAAAGCAGAGACGGGCTCTTTCATTATTTTCTTCTGTTCCGGTTTCGCAAAAAAGTCGGAATATCAAGTGTATCTTCACTGTACTGAACGGCGCGTTGCGGTTCAGACTGGGGTTCTTCACGCTTTGTTTCGCGTTTTGCCTGTTGGTTCAAGGCCGGCCTTGATTGTCCGAGCGACGGGCGCTGCTTGCTCTGGGTCTGCGCTTCTTCATTAAAGCCGGTTGCAATGACCGTAACCACGATTTCGTCCTTCAGGCTTTCATTGATAACGGACCCGAAAATCATATTGACTTCCTGGTCTGATGCGGAGGCGACAATATCGGCCGCTTCCTGCACTTCATACAAACTTAAATTTGCGCTGCCGGTAATGTTCATCAGCACGCCTTGTGCACCGTCAATAGACGTTTCAAGCAGCGGCGACGAAATGGCTTTTTTTGCCGCCTCTGTCGCACGATTTTCCCCGGAAGCGATCCCGATTCCCATCAATGCTGAACCTTTATTGGTCATAATTGTTTTGACATCCGCAAAATCCAGGTTGATCAGGCCCGGTACCGCGATCAGGTCGGAAATCCCTTGTACGCCCTGGCGCAGCACATTATCCGCTTCCCGGAATGCTTCTAGCATCGGTGTGCTTTTATCGACAATTTCCAGCAGGCGGTCATTCGGGATCACGATCAGCGTATCGACCGCTTCTTTCATGGCACTGATGCCGCCGGCCGCCTGGTTTGCCCGTTTGCGGCCTTCGAATGTGAACGGCCTTGTAACCACACCGACCGTCAGCGCCCCGAGTTCCTTTGCGATATGGGCAATGACCGGCGCCGCCCCTGTTCCGGTGCCGCCGCCCATCCCGGCTGTCACGAACACCATATCCGCACCCTTTAACGCTTCTTCAATTTGTTCTTTGCTTTCTTCGGCCGCTTTCCGCCCGACTTCCGGATTTGCGCCGGCACCGAGGCCACGCGTTAATTTTGCGCCAATTTGCATTTTAATTTCAGCTTTGGAAAGGTTTAATGCCTGGGCATCCGTGTTTACGGCAATAAATTCAACGCCCTGCAGATCATGTTCAATCATACGGTTCACGGCATTGTTGCCGCCGCCGCCAACGCCGATAACTTTTATCGTTGCCAAAGCGTCTACATTGGTATCGAACTCTAACATTCACTAATCCTCCTAATTCGTATTGCGTATCTTATCCCGGTCCTGCTGCCGGACGGGCTCCGGTTTTTTCGCACATGATGCCGGCAGGCTATTCGAAAAACAAACCAAAGAATTTTTTCATTTTCGATGACATTTTTTCTTCCTGACCGGAAGCTTGTTTTGGTTTGGACTGCGGCTTTTTCGCCGGTTTCGGTTCCGCATACTCCATTCCGGCTGCCACCAGGCGGGAGCTGACATTTTTCCCTTCCAGCCGCGCATTTTTCGCAGCGTACTGGATCAGGCCGACCGCCGTCGTATATTGCGGCTCACGGACACCGATATAATCCGGAATGGCAACTCTTACGCGGTTTTGAAAGACCGTTTCTGCAAGCTCCGGTACACCGGGCATATTTGCAGTGCCCCCTGTCAGCACAATCCCGCCCGGCAAATCATGGACGCCGATCTTCCTCAGTTCCTGCTGGATAAACAAAAAGATTTCTTCTAATCTAGCTTCTATAATATCAGAAATTTGTAATTGGTTAAATTGTTCTTTTTGTTCACTGCCGATGATCTGTACATCAAAAACATCGTCTTCGAGCGCATCCTGGCTGAACGCGTGCCCGTGCTTCAGTTTGATTTTTTCCGCATCTTCCGTTGAAGCCCTTAGACAGATGGACAAATCTTTTGTGATATGGTCCCCGCCGACGGGCAGCACGCTCGTTGTCCGGATATGGCCGTTTTCAAAAACAGCCAGCGTCGTCGACCCGCCGCCGATGTCAACGAGTGCCGTCCCGAGTTCCATTTCATCTTTTGACAGCGCAATGGCACCGGCTGCAAGCGGCATGAGAACAATTTCCGCGATGGTCAGGCCGGCCTTTTCAACACAGCGCAATGTATTATGTAAGATCGTTTTGGAAGTCGTGACAATGATGCCTTCCATTTCCAATCTGACACCGATCATCCCGCGAGGATCATGTATTTCATCCAAACCGTCCACAATGAATTGTTTCGGAATGACATTCACAATCTCTCTTTCGGGAGGAATAGAAAGCACTTGCGCCGCATCCATCACTCTTTGTACATCCACGTCCGTAATTTCCCGGTTCTCGCTCTGGACCGCCACCACCCCGTGGCACGGCTGCAGCATCACATGATTGCTGGCAATGCCGACGATCACGTGGTCAATTTTCATGCCGACCATTCTTTCCGCTTGTTCAATTGCCCGCCTGATGGACAGGACGGTTTCATCTATATCTACAATCGATCCTTTTTTAATGCCTTCGGACCTGACATTGCCAACCCCAATAATATTTAATGAATCATTGCCCATTTCGGCAATGATGACTTTCGTGGCAGATGTACCGATGTCAAGACTCACATATATTTCACTGCTGTTCATACTGCGGCACCTCCCTTTGCCTTTCGATCAAACGCAATCCGCCTATGTTAAAGCGCCATTTTTCCCAATTCGTCTCTTCTGAGGCGGGCTCTTTTTGCCGTTCCGTCCGTGAGTCCGCCAGAAGCCTCCATTCAAAAAGGTGATTATAAACAAAGTATTCTGCGTCATAATCAAATTCCCTTTTTTTCAATCGGACTTTTTTCATTTTCTTTTGGTGATCAAAATATTTCCAGTCTCAAAATATAGCAATTCCTAAAATTTGGTTTCATCATAAGTCTACACTAAGATGGACACGGAGAAAAGCGAAATTTTTTCATGTCTACTTCGAATCGTAAGCTTTAAAATACGAACCGACTTCGAGGTCAATCACACCTTTTTTCTTCGGGTCAAGCTGACTGATGATCGAAGGGTAATGCGCCATCTTTTCTGCGAACGACGGAATGCTTGCGCGCACTTCAAAACCGTTATTCATGTACAGGGTGACAAGGTCACGGTCAACGTTTGAAGGGGTATAGCGGACTTCCGAAATGGCATTTGTGATCGAATCCGGCAATTTTTGCATCTGGCGGATCATTTCATGCAAATGCGTATCCTGTTTGAAACCGGTAAATATCAGGCTTGCGGCCGGAATTTCTTTCACCGTTCTTTTGACGACCGAACCGTTATCCAAAACCGGCAAAAAACCGCCTTTCTGCTGTAAATACCCGATTTTTTGATGCTCTTTCACTTTTATGTAAAGCGTATTCGGCAAGGAAATGCCCACTTTCACCGAATCAACTTCAGGGATGGATGCGATTCTTTTCCGGACTGCGTCTTTACGGATATTCCATATATTCTCACCCGTGGCAATGCCGCTTTTTTTCAAAATGTACGGCTTGCTGACCGCCTCATTTCCCTCTATCTGAATGCGGTGGACGCGGCTCAGCGGGGACTCGAGGTAGATGATCAGCATCACCAGCATAAAAAAAACCGTCAGCAGCATGATGAGCCGCCGGTTCGTTTTTCGGCGGCGCTGCTGCTTTAATTTCGGGATCCGGTCTTCCAGCGAAACGATGTTTTTGTCAGACCGCGCCATTTTGTTCCTCCCTTTTTTATTTGCCGCATCACGATTTGGCTTTTGCGGCCAGATTTTCCATCACTTCATAAAGCCGCCATGAAGCGTCACGAATACCGAGCTTGCGGGCGGCCGCCTGCATTTTCTCCATCTGTTCCCGATCCAGCAAAATTTTATCAATCAAGGATACGAGCTTTGCGGAAGATAAATCTTTTTCAAGCAGCATAAAAGCTGCGCCGTTTTCCACGAGTGTTTTCGCGTTTTTTTCCTGGTGATTGTTTGTCACATAAGGGCTCGGGATTAAGATACTTGGCAAACCGAGCGCCGTCAGTTCGGCCAATGTGGTTGCCCCTGCCCTTGAGACGACAAGATCCACCGCTCGCAACACTTCCGGCATATTGTGGATAAACGGTACCACCTTGATATTTCCTTTTTCGCCGATCAATGCAATTTCTTTTTTGACGGCCTCATAATGCACATCCCCTGTCGCATAAATGACCTGGTAATTTTTTTGTGCAAAATTGGAAAAAGATTTCACAACCGCTTCATTAATCGGGCGTGCCCCGCGGCTCCCGCCGAAAATGAGAACGGTTGGAAGCGTTGTTTTCAGGTTGAAACCGGAAAGGACGCCGCGCCTTTTGTCCCCGATCACTTCCGATGCGCGCGGATTGCCGGTCAGCACCACTTTTTTCTCATCAAAAAAAGATTTTGCAGATTCAAAGCAAATGGCCACTTTGTCAACGTACCGGCTTAAAAATTTATTCGTCAGCCCCGGCACGCTGTTTTGTTCGTGAATGATGGTCGGGATGTGCAGTTTGGCGGCAGCGTAGACAACCGGACCGCATACATACCCGCCTGTTCCGATGACCACATCCGGCTTGAATTCGCGGATGATTTTTTTGCACCGGCTTACCCCTTTTAGAAAGCGGACAACCGTTTTGACATTTTCAAACGAAAGGGAGCGTTTAAACCCCGTAATATGAATCGATTTGAACGGAATGTTTTCCCGCGGCACAAGCCGGGATTCGAGCCCTTTTTCCGTGCCAATATACAAACATTCCGTGTCAGGATGTTTCTGTTTGATCGTTCTGATCAATGCCAGGGCCGGATAAATATGCCCGCCTGTTCCGCCCCCGCTGACAATGATTTTCATGTTTTTCCACCTCAGGACGCCGTGCTGGGTTGCACGGGTATCAATATATGATGTTTGAAACATTCATTTTTCTATATTACTATATTTTAAACGACAATGGGTGCACAGTAAAACGATTATTACCAAAATGTTAACTTGTTGTCAAACGAAAAAAGAACCCCTTTATGAGGTTCTCCTTCCGTTACAGCCGGGAATGGCGGCTGATGTTTAAGAGCACGCCGACTGCGACAAGCATCAACGTCAAAGAAGAGCCGCCGTAACTGATGAACGGAAGCGTAATGCCTGTAACCGGGATCAGGCCGATGACAACGCTGATATTGATCATCACCTGGATCGCGATCATGGAAATAATGCCGACTGCGAGCAGGCTTCCGTACAGATCGGGTGCGCCAAGTGCGATCCGGATGCCGCGCCAGAGCAATAGCGCAAACAAAATCAGGACAAAAGTCCCGCCGATAAAACCGAGCTCCTCGGAAAGAATGGCAAAGATAAAATCATTTTGCGGTTCCGGCAGATAGTGGAATTTTTGTTTGCTCTCCCCAAGCCCCATGCCGAACAGGCCGCCTGGACCGATCGCAAGGAGCGACTGGATAATTTGAAATCCTTTCCCCTGCGGATCGGACCAGGGGTCAAGGAAAGAGGTGATCCGTGCGATCCGGTATGGAGCCGATAAAACAAGAGCGACAAAACCGCCCACACCAAGGAGCCCGAGCATGACAAAATGGGCAATGCGGGCGCCGGAGACAAAAATCATGATGATGCATGTCCCAAGCATCACCGTTCCCGTTCCAAGGTCCGGCTGCAGCATAATCATCCCGAAAGCAACAAAAACGAGCGCCAGCGCCGGGAGCATGCCTTTTTTAAAAGTCGTAATGTATTTCTGGTTCTCCGATAAAAATTTTGCCAAATACGCGATCAGCGCCATTTTAATGAATTCGGAAGGCTGGATGGAAAATGCGCCGACCCCGATCCAGCTCCGCGACCCGTTCCGTTCAAGCCCGATGCCGGGAATCAAAACAAGGACGAGCAGCACAAAACAGATGATCAGGATGGTTTTCGCCCATGCCCGCCACGTCCAGTAATCAATGCGCATCACGAAAAACATCGCTGCCACGCCGAGCCCGGCAAAAAGCAGCTGCCGCTTCAAAAAATAAAATGCATCGTTAAATTTGTATTCCGCCACGATCTCGCTCGCGCTGAACACCATCAGAAGCCCGGTTGCAAGCAGCGCCAGGGTCACAATGATTAATAAAAAATCGGGATTCGTTTTTTTCGACGGCATCCGCGCCCACCCCAGAAAAGATTTAGAGCTTCCCGCAAAAACCGGCAACCCGCGCCGGCCAAAAACGGTCCAAGCCCTTATCTTAACTTATGCACGGCGTCGATGAAAATATCACCACGAATTTCAAAAGATTTGTACTGGTCCCAGCTGGCGCATGCCGGCGACAGCAAAATGCAATCGCCCGGTTCGGATAATGCCCATGCGGCCGGGACTGCTTCTTCCACGTTTTCCACCGTGCGGATGACCGGAATGCCTGCTTTTTTCGCGGTGCTTTCCAGTTTCGGCGCGGTTTCCCCGAAAGTAATCAATGCTTTGACATATTTCAAAGCCGGGATCAGTTCATCAAAGCCATTGCCACGGTCAAGCCCGCCGGCAAGCAGAATGACCGGCTGATGAAAAGCGGCGAGTGCGGCTTTGCAGGCCAGGATATTGGTCGCTTTTGAATCGTTGTAAAATTTCCGTCCTTTGATTTCTCCGATATATTGCGTCCGGTGCTTGACGCCTTTAAACGTTCCGAGCACCCCGCGGATGGCATCATTACTTGCTCCCATCAGCTTGGCAGCGGCGACAGCGGCTAAAATATTTTCCAGATTATGGTCTCCCGGCAGCACAATGTCAGCGCGGTCCATGATTTTTTCGCCTTTCCACATGATGCTGCCGTCTTTTACCGATGCGCCGTCTTCAACATATTCCTTCGTTGAAAAAGGAATAATTTTTGCTTTCGTGAAGGAGACCAGATCCCACAGTTCCGGCTGGGCATGGTTCAGAATCAGGAAATCATCCTCTGTCTGGTTTCGGGTAATATTTGATTTTGCTTTTGCATAAGCTTCTTTTGTCCCGTGATAATCGAGATGGGCTTCATAAATATTCGTGATAATGGCAATATGCGGCCTGAATGTTTGCACGCCCATCAGCTGGAAAGAAGACAACTCCACCACCATCTGCTGGTCCGCGCGTGCTCTTTGCGCCACCGTGGAGGCCACTTTGCCAATATTTCCGGCAATTAACGGATCAAGATGCGGATCCGCCTGGAAAATTTCATAAATCAACGTGGTAGTCGTCGTTTTCCCGTTCGTTCCCGTAATGCCGACCATCGGGCATTCTGCAATTTTATAAGCCAGCTCGATTTCGGTAATGACCGGGATCCCTTTTTCAATCGCCCCCGCAACAAGCGGGTTCGAATAAGGGATGCCCGGATTTTTCACAATCAGTTCAAAGCCTTCATCCAATAGTTCAATTGGATGGCTGCCACAAATGACTTTAATCCCCTGTTCCAAAAGCCCCTGCGCCTCCGGGTTCTCTTCAAGCGGTTTATAATCATTCACCGTCACAAACGCCCCGAGCCGGTGCAACAGGGAGGCCGCGCTCACCCCGCTTTTCGCCAGCCCGAGTACCAATACTTTTTTATGTTCATATTCCGTGATATTTTTCATGTTACATCCACACCTCGATATAAATTCCTAAAATCGCACACAAAAGGCCTACCGCCCAGAACGTCACGACAACACGCCATTCCGACCAGCCCGAAAGCTCATAATGGTGGTGCAGCGGGCTCATCCTAAAAATTCTTTTTCCTGTTGTCTTAAATGATATCACTTGGAGAATGACAGACAAAGTCTCAATGACAAAAACGCCGCCAATCACAATTAAAAGAATCTCAAGATTGGTCAGAATTGAAATGGCGGCAATCGCTCCGCCCAATGCAAGTGAGCCGGTGTCCCCCATGAAAACTTTTGCCGGATGGGCATTAAAGACGAGAAAACCGAGCACGGCCCCGACAACGGCAACCGAAAACAGGGCGACATCCGCCTGTGACTGGTTCCATGCCAAAACGGCGAATGCCCCGAAAGCAATCGCTGCCGTCCCGGATACAAGGCCGTCAAGCCCATCCGTCAGATTGACCGCATTGGAAAACCCGACAAGCCAGAGAAGAATGATAACAAAGTAAAACCAGCCGAAATCGACCGATTTGTCCGTAAACGGAATCGAGACTTCCGAAGATAAATGGAAGTGGCGGAAAACGACATAAAAAATGATGGCAACGAGAATCTGGCCGAGCAGTTTCTGCTTTGATGTAAGGCCAAGATTCCGCTTCATCACCACTTTAATAAAGTCGTCCAAAAATCCGAGCAGCCCGAATCCGATCGTCACAAGCAGCAAAAGGTAAATTCTTACAGTCGGTTCTGCGAATTTACCGGCCATGATCAGTGTGGATGCAATGATCGATACCAAAATAATCAAGCCGCCCATTGTCGGCGTCCCGGATTTTTTCTGGTGCGATTTCGGGCCTTCTTCCCGGATGCTCTGGCCGAATTTCAATCTCCTTAAAAAAGGGATAAAAACGGGCGAAAGCAGCACGGAAATCAAAAAAGCCATCAGTGTTGTAAAAAAAATCACTTGCTCGATCATGCTTTTTCCCTCCCGTGGCGCCTGCATGCACAAAGCAGCCGCTTCCTGTTTTCCGCATCCGCCAAATCATATGTATGAGGGTTTTTTTCCCGCAATTCCGGTCCGTAAAAAATAAAAGTTGTCTTCATATCCAAATCCTTGCTTTCCATTTTTTTTAGATAAAACTGTACCAGTTGTGTAAAAGCAACAGAAACATCCTCTGCCATAAACAGCGGAAAATCATTCGGTATATAGCGGGGCACGGGCGCATCGTTTTTCCAAAGCGCCGCGATTGCCCCGTGTGCAATTGCCCGGTTAATGTCCGGTTCAGAAAAAGGGACGTATAATCCCTTTGGCTGGTTTACATCCGCAAACACGCTGACTGTGGCAAATTCGAGCGCCATCTCCATGCCGCGGCCCAAACTGAAAAGGTGGGCTGTATCCCCGAATGATAACATATGCTTCACCGCTCCTTTATCATTTCCAGTGCAACTTCCCTGTCATCAAAATGATGCACTTCATTTCCAATGATTTGATACGTTTCATGGCCTTTTCCGGCAATCAGGACAACATCCCCCGCCTCTGCACGGAAAATGGCTGTTTTGATTGCTTCCCTCCGGTCGGGGATGCATTCATATTGCTCACCTTCTACCCCTTTTTCCATCTCGCGCAAAATGGCAAGCGGATCTTCACTGCGCGGATTATCCGATGTAAAAATCGGATAATCCGCATATTTGCAAGCAATTTGCGCCATCACCGGCCGCTTTGTTTTATCGCGGTCGCCGCCGCAGCCGACAACGACAAAGATTTTTTTGCGGGCAAACTGCCGGATCGTTTTCAGGACATTTTCCAGACTGTCGGGCGTGTGCGCGTAATCGACAATCACGGAAAAATCCTGGCCGCCGTTTACGAGTTCAAACCGGCCGCGTACGCCTTCCATCGCTTCCGCCGTTTTAATGACCGAATCAAGCGGCACCCCGGAAACAACTCCGGCTGCGATCGCTGCAAGCATATTATAGACGCTGAACTTCCCGGCGAGCTTGAGGTGGACTTCCCGTTTTTCAAAAGGCGTCACAAGCGTGAATGTTGTCCCGCGGGCGTGCATGTCAATGTTTTCGGCCATAAAATCCGCATCATGGTCGATTCCGTACGTAATAACAGGCACTGCGGTTACTTGTTCAAATTCTTTTGATGCGGCGTCATCTGCATTTAAGATGGCATATTTCGGCTTATCTTGCGGGCAGGAGTTCCCGAGCTGCGAAAACAATAAACTTTTGGCGCGCCGGTATTCCGCCATCGTTTTATGGTAATCGAGATGATCCTGCGTGAGATTTGTAAAAACGGCAATATCATAGTCGCAGCCGTGCACCCGGCCTTCAACAAGCGAATGCGAAGAAACTTCCATCACACAATCGGTGACACCGCGCGCGTTCATTTCATGGAATGTTTTTTGCAATGTCAGACTGTCCGGCGTTGTGTTTTTCGTTTCCAGTGTTTCATCGCCGATTTTCATATACATCGTGCCAATCAGGCCGGTCGTTCTGCCTGCATCCCGGTATATTTTTTCGATAATATGGCTCGTTGTTGTTTTTCCGTTTGTGCCGGTAATGCCGACAAGACGAAACTTGCGGGACGGCTGCCCGTAAAACCGGTCTGCAAGGAGCGCCATTGCCCGTTTTGTATTGCGGACGATAATAACCGGTATATCCACATCGACCGGCTTTTCGGCTAAAATGGCTGCTGCACCCCGTTTGGCCGCATCAACGGCAAACTTATGCCCGTCAACCGTATAGCCTTTGATACAAATAAACAGACTGTTTTTCGTGACAAGCCGGTTATCCTGGACAAGTTCCGTAATTTCCGGATTCACTGCAGGCATTTTCACAAATGGTAATGCCTCTAACAATGTATGTAACTTCATTTTGCTTCCAACCCTTCCTGTTCCAAACCCTTGTTGCTGCATCTTCTTTGTGTATACATGTAAATACAGTCCTTTTCTATTGTACAAAAAAAACGGCCATTAAGCTATGAAGTCCTGTTGATTTTTAAAATGTACGCCGAAAGAGCTTGTTTATGCCTCTTGAAACAAAAACACGGGCGGCCGGACATACGGCGCCGCCCTGTTTTTCTGCATGCAAATTCCGGATTGTTGAGCCTGGCGGGGCCCATTCCGGAATTGGTGAATCTATTTTACTGCATGTAAACCCGGATCGTTGAGCCCTCTTCCACTTTCACGCCTGCTTCAGGGGACTGCCGGATCACCTTGTTTCCGGATCCGCTGACATCAAGTTTGAGATTATATTGATCGTTCATCATCTCTTTTTTCGTCTCTCCGATTAAATTCGGCACTTTTACCGTTGGCGTTTCAAAATAACTTTTTTCTTTTTCCGCCTGGTTTTTCACCGGCTTGACGCCCATGGCACGCAGGCTGTCGCCGATGATCGTGCCCGCGATCGGGGCTGCCACCTGGCCGCCGAATTGGATCGTATTTTTCGGATTATCGACCGCCAAGTAGACGACGATTTTCGGATCATTGGCCGGGGCGAAACCGATAAAGGATAAAACATAATTGTTTTCGAGATAGCGGCCGTTTTTGGCTTTTTGCGCCGTCCCGGTTTTCCCGCCGACCGGATAACCGTCCACATAAGCATTTTTTCCGCTCCCTTGTGTGACAACTGTTTCAAGCGCATGGCGGATTTGTTTCGATGTGTTTTCCGAGATCACCCTTCTTTTGGCAACCGGGTTTTTCCGCATGACCGTTTCCCCTGTTTTAGGGTCAACGAGTTCCTTTGCAATATACGGTTTGTAAAGAATCCCGCCGTTTACGGCAGCCGAGACCGCTGCCACCTGCTGGATCGGCGTAACAGAAACCCCCTGCCCGAAAGCCGTTGTCGCCAGTTCAACCGGCCCGACGCGGTCAAGGTTGAACAAAATGCCGGAAGCTTCGCCGGATAGATCCACACCGGTTTTTGTGCCAAACCCGAAATTGCGGATGTATTTGAATAATGTATTTTTTCCGATCCTTTCGCCAAGTTCGACAAAGCCCGGGTTGCATGAATTTTGGACGACTTCAAGGAACGTTTCGCTGCCGTGCCCGCCCCTTTTCCAGCAGTGCAGCGTCGAGCCTCCGACTTCAACCGCGCCGGAATCGTAAAATTTGTCTTTTGTCAAATTCACTTTCTTTTCTTCAAGGGCGGCGGCAAGTGTGATAATTTTAAATGTCGAGCCCGGTTCGTATGTGCTCCAGATCGGCAGGTTCCGGTTATACACTTCCTGTGGCACATTTCTATAATTGTCAGGCGTATAGCTCGGCCTGCTGGACATCCCGAGAATTTCCCCGGTGCCCGGGTCCATGGCGATCGCAATCAGCCCGTCCGGATGATATTTTTTTTCAGCATTATCGAGTTCACGTTCAATAACCGTCTGGACTTTTGTATCAACCGTTAGTTTCAGGTCAAGCCCGTTTTTTGGCGGTTCATATTCATCTGCCATATCCTTCATCTTTTTCTTCCCTTTTGCGTCCGTATAAAACTCGACTGCCCCTTTTTTTCCGCTCAGCGCATCATCATAATACAGTTCGAGCCCGGTCAGCCCCTGATTGTCGGCACCAGTGAATCCGAGTACATGCGAAAGGTAACGGCCGAACGGATAATACCGCTTGGAATCTTCCGCGATATAGACCCCTGAAAGCCCAAGGCGGCGTACGGCATTTGCCTTTTCATTGCTGATTTTCCGCCCTTCTTTTATTCTGACAATCGATCTGACCTGTGTAATTTCTTTATAAAGCTTTTCTTTGTCTGCATCAAGGGCGTCCCCCAGTTTTTCAGCCGTTTTTGCCGGATCCTTGACCTGCCTCGGAATGATAAAAATCGTCGGGGCACTTTGGTTGGAGGCGATCGGCACACCGTTTCTGTCTTCGATTTTTCCCCGCTCCCCTTCAAAAGGGATGCTTCTGCTCCATAGCGCTTTTGCCCTGTTCGTCAGCATATCCCCGAGCCCGAACTGGACATAGCCGAGCCGCACATCTATAATGCTGAAAATGACAATCCCGCAAAGCAATATAAAAACAAGCCGCTTTCTCACCGTAACATTGGATACACGTTTCACGAGCGCGCCTCCTTCATTTAAATCTCAAAGCAGCAGATTCCTGGGTAGGAAAGATGAAAGATTTCAGCCTTCTCTTGGTTTCCTTTAACCCTGAAAAATCCGCTCCGGGCGCATAAAATGCCCTTTGTTGCCTTTATACCCATTTATATGCTTGTACGCATCCGGCTAGTACCTTTTCACACGCATGAAAAAAAGCAAGCCTTGTGCTTGCTTTTTTTCGGTATTCCTTCTACCGGCCGCCTAAGGGTTTTTAAATTTTACAGTAAGGGCCTGTCCGGATTTCACTTTTGATTTTGCCGGAATGCTTTGGGATACGGCATAACCTTCCCCGCTTATGGTCAGGCGGAGGCCGAGCAGTTTGGCAGCGCCCGCCACGTCGCGTTTCGAAAAGCCGCGTATATCCGGCATTACTTTATTGCCATTTGTTTTCAAAAATACTTTTGCGCCCGGCAGCAGTTGTCCCTGTGCCCTGGGTTCCTGGGCCGTTACGGCATCGCCATCGCCGAGCACAACAGGGGTAAGGCCCAATGCTTTTACGGCAGATGACGCTTCTGACCGGCTGTCACCCGTAAAATCAGGAAGCTTGGCAAGGCGTACGGTCTTTCCTTTTGCCGGTTTAATGTTTAAATATTGCAGGCTGTTCTTCATAATCGGGTTAAACAGCGCTTTAACCGGTTCGCCGCCAAGCTCGCCGGCTTTTAAATGCGGCTGCTGGACAACGGCGTAAACGATTAATTTCGGATTGTCTTTCGGCGCCATACCGAGAAAAGAAAAGATATAATTATCGGTACCGGTTAAATATCCGCCGCCGTTCGGATTCGGGATCTGGGCGGTACCGGTTTTGCCGGTCACCTCGTAGCCCGGAATGTTATAGGCCGTGCCGGTTCCGGTTTTTTTATTCGTCACAACCGTCCGCAAATAATCCCGGACTTTTTTCGCGGTATCCGCGCTGATCGGGTTGCCGGCAACGGTTGGTTTTGTTTTTTCCGTTTTTCCGGTTGCGGGATTGACCACTTTCTCGACTACATACGGTTTCATCATTTTCCCGTCATTGGCAATAGCTGTTGCCGCCTGAATCATCTGCATCGCGGTAACGGTTGTACCCTGCCCGAATGTCGACGTATACCGTTCAATCGGATAATCGTATAAAATTTTGCCGGAAGCTTCATTCGGCAAGCCGACTTTCGTCTGTTTCCCGAACCCGAACGCTTCCAAATACTGCTTAAATTTATCCTGCTTAATATAATCCAGCAATGTGGCAAATGCAACATTAGAAGAACGCTGCAGCCCTTCTAAAAAGGTGATCCTGCCCCAGCCGACCCCGCCATTATGGTCTTTAATCGGGTTTGGCACATTTTTCACCCGGAATTCTCCTGACTTATAGGTCGCATTCGGGTGAAAAACGCCTTCCTGGACGGCCGCCGCCAAGGTAAAAATTTTCATCGTTGAGCCCGGTTCATAAGCGGTTTCGACTGGATCGTCCTGCCAAGCATCGCTCAAACCTTTCCGCGTTTCCGGATCAAATGTCGGCCGCTGCCCCATTGCCAGTATCTTACCCGTTTTCGGATCGGCCACGACAACAAACGCTTTTTTCGGATTGTATTGTTTCTGGACTTTGCCAAGCGCATCTTCAACGAAAGACTGGATTTTCTTGTCAATCGTTAAATAGACATTTTCCCCGTTTTTCGGTTTGGTGACTTTTTTATGCGCGTTTGGCAAAATATATCCCCAAAAGTCGCCTTCATAACTGATTTTTCCGTCTTTGCCTTCCAAAGCGGCATTCATGCTTTTTTCGATTCCCATTACACCTGCCATTTGGCCGCCTGTCTCATTTTTCTGCGCATAGCCGACCAGATGGGAGGCAAACGAACCGTTCGGATACGTGCGTTTCGGCACGGCTTCGAACTGGATGCCCGGCAAGTTCTGTTTTTGAATTTCATTTTTTACGTTATACGGAATATCCTGCCCCGCCTTCCCGAACTCCACTTGAAACCGCCCTTTTTGTGTCAGGAGCGAATAAATTTTTGATTCGGGCATGTCAATATATTTCGCAAGGGCCTGGGCGGTTTTTCGAGGGTTGACAACATGTTTCGGATGTTCCGGATCAATCGTGACTTTCGGGTCCAAAACGGCGACCAGATTGTACGAAACAACATTTTCGGCGATCACTTCCCCGCTTGCATCGTAAATATTGCCGCGGGAAGCGGGAATGGCGCTTGTCCGCAAATATTTTTTCGCCGCTTTTGCCGCGAGCACTTTCCCGTCTGCCTGCCCTGTGATTTCAATCGTCAAAAACCTTACGGCGATAATAAAAAAGGACAGACCGAATATGATAAATAATATCGCTGCCCCCCTGTTTGTATTCAGTTTTCTGGACTTCATTTATTTTCAACAACCTTGACATTATTCTCGTCCAATTTCAAGCCGAGTTCTTTTGCCTTTTCGTAAATACGGTCGTAGCGGCTCAATTCGCTTACTTGCATTTTCAAATCATCGGTCACCTTGTTTTTGTTCTGGATCGTGGTTTTTGTATCTTCAATCGACCGGTTGACATTATAAATTGCAGCTTCCGTCGATACGATCTTCACGGCCATAATCAGCACGAACAAAGCAAAAAGGCTTGCGATGATTTTTTCCCCTAAAGTGATCTGCGCGCGTCTTGTGGCCGGTGCTACTCTTTTTTCAATCTGTTGTTGCTGTTCCGGCGCACGTTTCGGCTGCCTTGCTAAATTACTCAAAAAACTCCCTCCTCTATTTTCTTAGCGTTTTTCCGCAATGCGCAGTTTAGCCGACCTTGACCGGTTGTTCCCGCCCACTTCCTCATCATTCGGGACAATGGGTTTCCTCGTAATGAGTTTTAATACGGGTTCGTATTCTTTTGGGATGACAGGCAGCCCATGCGGCAAATCTCCTGCACTGCTGTATTCTTTCAATATATTTTTACAAATGCGGTCTTCCAGGGAATGAAAGGTAATGACAGAGACCCGCCCGCCTGGTTTTAAAAGCGAAATGGCATCCGTTAAAGACATTTCAAAAGCAGATAATTCATCGTTCACGGCAATCCGGATCGCCTGAAAGACCCTTTTTGCCGGATGCCCGCCTTTTCTTCGTGCGGGTGCAGGAATCGCTTCTTTAATTAAATCGGCCAGTTCACCGGTTGTTTCGATCGGTTTTTTGGCACGGGACGCCTCGATTTTGCGGGCAATTTGTTTTGAAAATTTTTCTTCCCCGTACCGGAAAAAGATCCGGACCAGTTTTTCATACGGCCATTCATTGACGACTTCATAAGCGGTAAGCGGCGCATCGAGGTCCATCCGCATATCGAGCGGTGCATCATGCTGATAGCTGAATCCCCGTTCCGGTGTATCAAGCTGGGGAGAGGAAACGCCCAAATCATACAAGATGCCGTCGACAGCCTGCACACCGCGCGCGTTCAATTCTGATTTTAAATACCGGAAATTGCTTTTAATAAAAGTGATCCTGTTTTGGTCATGGGCAAACTTTTCTTTGGCATGCTGAATCGCCGTTTCATCCTGGTCAAAAGCGTATAAATGCCCGCCGGTAAGCTGCTGAAGCAAATAGGCGCTGTGGCCCCCGCCACCGAGCGTGCAGTCAACATAAATCCCGTCCGGTTTAATATGTAGCCCGTCAACGGTTTCTTTCAGCAAAACGGTCTTGTGTTGAAACATACTGAATCTCCTATCCAATCGAACATGTTAAAGGTCAAAATCGATGAGGTTTTCCGCAATATCAGCAAAAGAAGCCTCCGATTCCTGAAAATATTCTTCCCATAAATCTTTGCTCCAAATCTCAATTCGATTGGAAACGCCGAGCACCACGCATTCTTTTTCGAGTTTCGCATAGGAAAGGAGCGGTGCGGGAATAAGAATGCGCCCTTGCTTGTCCCACTCGCATTCGGTCGCCCCCGAAAAGAAAAATCGTGTGAATGCGCGGGCATCTTTTTTCGTTAACGGAAGGGACTTCAGTTTTTCTTCCACCTGTTTCCATTCATCCGCAGGGTAACCGAAAATGCAACGGTCAAGCCCGCGGGTAATGACAAACGTATCGCCAAGCTGTTCACGGAATTTGGCCGGTACAATCAAACGGCCTTTTACATCGATATTGTGCCGGTATTCTCCCATGAACATTGGCGCGTGCCCCCCGCTTCCCACTTCATATTATAATTTACCACAATCCCCCACCTTTCACCACTTTAATTTTTATATTCTCCTCGCAGCTCCGTTTTCCTGCTTTTTGCAAGAAAAAATCAATTTAAAACTTGCCTGCCGTAAAGCCTTGTTCCAACATGGTGAGTCCCGGCAACCCGCTTTTTCGCTTTGCAATTATTTTTTCAAAAAAGCATCATGAACCAAAACCACGTCGGTATCGTGCGGGAAGCGTCTTTACAATTCATTTTTCCAACAAAGCATCGTGAACCAAAACCCCCTGTTTTTTTGCATAAAAAAAGCCGGCCGCTGTCAGCCGGTTAAATTTTAACGAGTTTATGTGTGCCGTCAAATGTGAACGGCAGGGCGGCAAGGGTGTGGATAAAGTCCGCCCCATATTTGTTAAGGAAATAAAAAAGGTTCCAGACCCTTTCCTGGGGATTGCCGTCCGGGCGCAAGGCACGTTCGACCCGCGCGTATTTTTCAAGGATGTTTTCATGTTTTCCCGCAATCTCTTCATCCACTTTCCGCTGCAAAAACGCAAGCTGCCCGAGGTGAAAATCGAGATTTTTGCGGGCAAGCGGTTCCAACCCCTTTCCAATTGCGGCAAAAATTTTATCGTATTGCATTTTCAGCATGTTTTCCGTTTCTGCAATGAGCGCGTCCATATTCTCATCTTTTGCGTCATTCCAATATTTTTCCCGCTCTTTCCGGGTCCCGTATTTTAATACATGCCCGATATCGAGTTCCAGTTCCTCGATATCCCTTTGGACCGTTCTCTCAAGCAACGTGATATTGAGTCGCGGCACGAGAGGCGGCATCAGAATCCCCATTTCTTCAAACACCCGCTTCAGCTCGGCCCAGTACGCAATTTCGCCCGGCCCGCCGATAAACGCAAGGGTTGGGAAGAGCCATTCCTGCATAAGCGGCCTTGTGACAACATTATTGCTCAGCCGTTCAGGGCTTTTCGCACAAAGCGCGCGCAACGCTTCCTCCGTAAAAAAGGGGCTGCCGCCTTTCCCGGTAAATCCGCCGTGCTCCGGACTGTACTCCAGCAAAATCCGTTCCTTCCCGTCATAATAAAAAAGATTCAGCGCCCGCCTGGAAATATCAATCGCTTTTGGAAACTCAAACTGCGCGATTTCCTGCTGCTGCCAGAGGACCGCTTCCGTAATCTTGTCATAATCCTGGATCATCCGTTCAAAAAACGGCGCCTCGATCTTTCGCAAGTTCGCATCAGCCGAATCGATGAGCAGCACCCCGTACACCTTGAAAAGATCGTGAATCATGCAGGCAAACAGGTCAGAAAGGCTTTGTGCCCTGTCTGCAAACGCCTCCAGCTTGGAAAGAAGGGCATTGGTATGTTCGGTTTCGCCAAATGCTTCAAAAACTTTATGTATCCATTTTTTTAAATGGGCAGGATCCGGTGTGGTATCAGAGATCATTTTTTTCTCAAGCGGCCCTTCAGCATAACTAAATTTTTTTAAACGCCTTTCCTGTTCGGCATAAATATGGTTCACTTCCAAGTAGTCATGGTCCTCGCCCGCGATCCAGAAAACAGGTACAACCGGAATTTGCAGGGCTTCTTCCTGCTCACTGGCAAGCCGGATAATCGAAATCAGTTTATGGATCGTATAAAGCGGCCCTGTTAATAGCCCTGCCTGCTGGCCACCGATCACAACAGCAGCGTTCGGCTGCCTTAATTTTTCCAAGGAATGGGCCGTCTCCGGGGAGATTCCAAATTTTTCCATATAGTGCCCGATACAATCTGCCAGCCCTTCCCGGTTAAAAGCCCGTTTTTTTAAATCTTCCACTCTTTTATGGAAAACAGAAGCATCCGTTATATCATAATGAAAAAAATCCTTTACAGGAGATTTTTGCGCAAGATAGAGGGAAGCGAACCGATTCGTTGCTGGAATTGAAAAGTTTTCCAGTTCCATCAAATGATTCTTCCTTTCTCGTTTTCATTGATTTTCTCATTGAGTATAGCATTTTTGTGAAAAAAAGAAAAAAAGCCTGCCTGCTCGTTTCAAGGCTGCCCGTTTTCAAAAACAGAAGCCATGTTTCCGGCCGCTGCGGGCACGGCGGCAACACCCGGAACGTGCCTCACCCCTTATCCTCCATCCCTTTCACCATTTCATAAAGGGCGGACGCAAGCGGAACCTGGCTGTTTTGACGGGCAGCCGTTTCCAGCATGTAACCGAGAATCGCGTCAATCTCGGTCCGTGCTCCTTTTTTCACATCTTTCAGCATGGACGATTCATTTTCGCACGTATTTTTGCAAATGCCGGTGACTTCCTCCCACATCTTTTCCCGCGAAAGTTTCGGGAAAAGCGCCGCCAGTTCTTCAAATACGGCGCGGAACACACGGGCATAATGCGGGTTTTTGACCAGTTCCCCGTTCTTTGCCTTTAAAACGGCTGTGAGCGGATTGATGACGGCATTGGCAAAACATTTGCGCAAAAGCATCAGCTCATAATCCGGCTGCACCGTGAACGGGAAAGCATCCGTATGCAAATGCACGCTTTCATCCCATTTCCCGCGGTAGACGGCGATATTCGTTTTGCCGTGCCCATTATGCTTCACCGTTGTGCCGTCAAGCCGGGATGCGCCGTGCTCTACCGTACCGACAAGGATCGTTTTTTGCGGCAATTCTTCAAGAAGAACAAGATGGCCCATGCCGTTTTGCAAAAACAAGACCGGCACCCCGCCATCTTCGTTTTTTAAAACGGTTGTCACAGCAGGAAGGTCATATTGCTTGACGGCAACAATGACTAGATCCTGGGAGGAAAGCGAAGAGAACGTGTCATCCGCTTTGACGAAAGTTCTGAACGAAGATGCGCCGTCTTTTACGGTAATCCCTTTTTCATTCAGCTCTACGGCCTGCGCCTTCGTATTTGGAAACAAGGTCACTTCATGCAACTTTCCAAGCCAACCCCCGTATAATAAACCGATCGCACCAGCGCCAATCACCCCAATTTTCATTTTGCCCGCCCCTTTCCATTTTCTTTGCTCCATTTTAACAGGCAATAAGGGAATGGAAAAGAAAATTCCAGACAAATGGTGTGCGACCGTTTACACGTATTTCTTTCATTCTTCCAATTGTTTGTTATATAATGATAATATCAACCGGTTTTATGTAAGAATCGCCGCCATGCTGCTGCGACACAGCATATAAAGAGGGATGGGGGAATTGATATGGCTTATCAAGTGGAAAGGCTGAAAGTGAACTACAAAACGCTCGAAGAATTCAAGCAGTTTAAAGAGTACGGGCAGCAGGAACTGTCCATGCTTGAAGATTTGCAGGACAATATTATTGAAGACAACGCCGACTCGCCATTTTACGGCATTTATTTTGCCGATAAACTCGTTGCGCGCATGAGCCTTTACGAACGGGATGCAAAATACGATCTCTATTTTGACCCCCCGCAAACATTTTTGGAACTTTGGAAGCTGGAAGTGCTCCCGAACTATCAATATAAGAATTACGGCCGGGCGCTTGTTGATTTTGCCAAAAGCTTCGGGCTGCCGATTAAAACAAACGCCCGCCTGAAGTCGCGAGGATTTTGGGAAAAAATGGGGTTCAAACCTGTTCCTTATAATGTCGAACGCGATTTGAGTGAAAACCCGTTTGTCTGGTTGCCGCACGGCGTGAAGCTGAAAGACGCAAAACAGGACAAAAAAACGACCTCTTCTTAAAGAACCGGATTCCGGTTCTTTTTTTGCCTTTTACGAACAAAAAATGTCCCCTGCCTTTTAAGGTCCAGGGGATGTGCCGCCGCTTTAATCTTGTTCAGACAACTGCCGTGCTTTTTCCATAATGGAAAGGAGCGCACTGTATTCTTTTTGCAGCTGCTCATGCTTTTCCTTTTCTTCAAGATACTTTTGAAGCAGCGCCTCATATTTGCTTTTCCATTCCTCTGTACCGCGCCGGGATGCGGACAACTGCCCACTCTCGTGCCTGCTTTTTTCCGCAAGCTGCTGAAGGATACGGATGGCATCAAACAGCGTTGCTTCTGTCTGCTGCCCTTCTTCAGCCGGTGCTCTCCCGGAATCTCGGACGAGCTGCTTTTTTTCCTTTCTTTCTTTTTTTGCGGCTTCAATTTCTGAGGCGTACTGCTTTCTCACATAAGAATTCCACCTGAACCCGCATGCCGCTGCGGTCCGGTTCATCCGCTTCCCTGCCTCTTCAAACGCCCGGAGCTGCGTGCTGCCTTCGCGAATATGGCGCAACACAATGTCCGATAGCAGCAAATCTTCTTCCTGTGTCCAGGCATCCTGTCTGACTGCCGGCATATCTTTCCCCCCATCCTTTTTAATACTATTCATATGCCGTTGATAGAAAAGATAGACGAAATTTCGAGAAAAAAAGGAGGAACGGGGAGAAGCTTTTGGCGGAAAGGGATGGCGTTTTGAAGGCAAATAAAAAAGCACGGGTTTGCGCCGTGCTCTTTTATTATTTATTTACCACAACTTTGTTTTTGTAATAACCGCAAGATGGGCATACGCGGTGTGCCATTTTCATTTCACCGCATCGCGGGCATTCAATCATGCCGGGAACTTGCAATTTAAAATGTGTGCGGCGTTTTCTTTTTGCCGTTTTAGAAGTTCTTCTAAAAGGTACAGCCATTCTTCCCACCTCCTTATAAGAGATCAGCATATCATTTAGCCGAAGATGGCGGTTATTCAGAATCCTGGTCAAAAAATTTCGCAAGGTCGGCCATACGCGGGTCTACCGCTTTTTCCGCCTTCTGCTCCATTTCCAGATACTCGTCCTCCGTCAGCACCTGCCAGTTGTCCGTATGCGGCAGTTCGCCTTTTTTGGCTTCCTCACTGAAAACCTGCATGGGAATATCGAGCAAAATCAATTCTTTCATAACCGGGATCAAATCAATGACCTCATTTTCGGCAACATGCACTTCTTCATCTTCAGTGCCTTCATAATCGGAAGGCTCGAGAAGAAACGTTTCTGTCGATTTCAAGTCTACCGGGTAATGTACATCAACAAGCGTCCGGGCACAAGGCAGCACAAGCGTTCCTTCAATGTGAAGGTCAAACGTCACCCTGCCCTGCTGAGCACTCCCCGTTCCCGTTACGTGAAAAGGCGAAGCCCCGCGGATCTCGGAATCAGTTTCCATTAAATCTTTTGTAATATCAACCGATTCATCTATCTCAAAGCGCTTGTCCCGAAATTTTTGCAATTGAATGGCAGACCATTTCACTTTCATCACCCCAAGACAACAAAGGTAATTATAGCTTCCCTCATACCTTTTGTCAATATTTTTTGCTTTACAACCATGATGTCCACAACGAAAATTTTTCTTCAAACCAGAAACCGGCCCGGGCTTGTTTAAGACGCGTCCTTTTTACGCTTTCATCTTCAAGACTCCCCGTTTTTTCAAAAAAATTTTGCAGCAGGCAGGATTGCTTTTTTTGCCGGTTATGTTAAAAATAACTTATCCCAAACGGGTGCTTTTAAACATCCAAATCTTCCGGAAAGGGGAATCACAATTGAAAAGTACCGGCATCATTGTGGAGTACAATCCTTTTCATAATGGCCATTTGCACCATCTTCGCGAGACGCGGCGGATGACAGGCGCAGAGTGTATCATTGCCGTAATGAGCGGCTATTTTATGCAGCGGGGCGAGCCGGCGCTTGTTTCAAAATGGACGCGGGCGGAGATGGCCGTATTATCGGGCGCGGATCTCGTTGTCGAACTGCCGTATGCATTTGCCGTCCAGCCCGCCGAAAAATTTGCGGCAGGCGGGATTGCCATTTTGGACGCTTTGCAGTGCAAAAGCTTCTGCTTCGGCAGCGAATCCGGCGACATCGAAGCATTCCGCCAGGCGGCTGCCGTCCTGCTTCAAAACGAAGCGGCATTTAACGCATCCGTCAAGCGCGAGGTCAAAAAAGGGATCAGCTATCCGGCAGCGCTATCAAACAGCTTTCAGAAGCTCGCACCAGGCGACAGTACGCTCGATTTAAGCTCACCCAATAATATTCTCGGCTTCCATTATATGCTCGCGGCAGCAAGGCAAAACCCGGCGATGGAGGCTTTTACCGTCCAGAGAAAAGCGGCTGGGCACCATGACGTCGCGATAACCGGTGAAATTGCAAGTGCAAGCGCCATCAGAAAAACCATCTTGCAAACCGAAGATCTGCACGCTGCCCGCCCGGTGCTGCCGGAACCAGCATTTCATGTACTGAGCCGGCACCGCAACAACAACGGGCACTTCCTGCATTGGGCGCTTTACTGGCCTTTTTTGCACTACCGGCTGCTTTCCTCATCTGAAGAAGAATTACGCGCCATTTATGAAGTGGAAGAAGGCATTGAATACCGTTTAAAAAAAGCCGCGGCATCTGCCAACAGTTTTCCCGACTTCATGGAAAAAGTGAAAACAAAACGATACACGTGGACAAGACTGCAGCGAATTTGCACCCATTTGTTAACCAATGCCAAAAAAGCAGAAATCAAAAAACATGCGGCAAAACCGTCGTATATCCGGCTGCTCGCCATGAACGAAACGGGAAGGCGCTATTTGAACAGCGTGAAAAAAACGGTACCGGTTCCTATTATTTCAAAATTTTCGCTGCAAACTGCCCCGTTGCTTGCACCGGACATAAGAGCCGCGCGGATATATGCCCTCCCGCTTCCGGCAAACGAACGGGAACACTTAATGATCCGGGAATTCAGCAAGCCGCCTTTTTTTGCAGACGAAAAAACGGATGGCGCGTGAATCCGTAGGCTGTCTTTTTACAGGCGGAAAAGCTTCGGGCATGCGGCTGGGAAGAACCGGATGAAACGCATGATTTTATGAGAACGGCTTTTTGCAGACGAGAAAGCCGCATACTTAGGCTGTTCTCCTTTTTGCAAGCGAAAAAACTGCAGGCATGCAGGCTAACACCTTTTTGCAAGCGAAAAACCGATGAAACGCATGATTTTCAGCTTTTTACAGGCGGAAAACCGGAACCCACATTACATTTCAGACTTGCAGGCAAAAGCCCGGGATGCGTGACAGCCTTCCCCCTTCTTTACAGGGAAAAGCCGCTAAAACAAGCGGCTTTCCGGTTATTTTTGTTTCAGGCCGTTTAAATAGGCGAGTGCATCATCCAGTGTTTTGACCGGTACAATTTTCATGTTCGTCCCGATTTCTTTCGCCGCCGCTTTTGCCTCTTCGTAATTCGGCTTGATGCCAGGCTCGGCTTTTTTCATTTCAGGTGTAATCGTATCATCTGGAGCAAAGAAAATGTCCGCCCCTGCTTTGTCCGCTGCAATCACTTTTTTATCAATCCCGCCGATGCGGCCGACCTCCCCGTTTGGCGAAATGGTTCCGGTTCCGGCAATTTTATAGCCTTTTGTGATGTCCTGTTTGGTCAGCTGGTTGTAGATTTCCAATGTGAACATCAGCCCGGCGGAAGGGCCACCGATTTTTTCGGTATCCATTTTCACAGCCGGGTCGGATTTGACGGTCCGGTCATCGACAAGGCTGATCCCGATTCCCGTTTTATGATGGTTTTCCTTGAATTTTGCAAGTGCAACGGTTGCCATCTTCGCCTTTTTATGACGCATATAGTCCAATTTCACTTTGTCCCCGGCTTTTTTCTTTGCGACATAGTTCATAAACTGTTTGGAAGACTTGAATGCATGGCCGTCCACTTTTGTAATTCTGTCCCCGGCTTTGAGCACTTTTGCGGCCGGCATCCCGTCATATACATTCAGGACATAAATCCCTTCGTAATGGGAGCTGAACGGCCTTTTTGCCTTCTTAAAAGCAGCCTGGATGGCATTATGTTTTGCTGATTCCATTAAATAAAGCTGATAGACATTGTATTCCTCGTCCGTCATATTTTTATCCATAATTTCACGAACCGGTACGACATCCTCGTGTTTTCTCATTTTTGCCCAAAGATACGTATACGGATTCGCGCGGCCCATACGGACAGTCGTCAGCATCAATTGGCCTTTTTCAGGATAGCCGCCCTTTACTTTGATCAGCGGGGCAAGCTGCATGGCACTCCCCGGCATTTCAATATAATAAGGCAGC
Source organism: Weizmannia sp. CD-2023 (assembly GCF_036225245.1). NCBI lineage: Bacteria > Bacillati > Bacillota > Bacilli > Caryophanales > Bacillaceae > Heyndrickxia > Weizmannia sp. CD-2023. The sequence continues at coordinate 59,592 of NZ_JARTJQ010000077.1, read as the reverse complement.
GGCACAAAGGACAGGAGGGCAAGAATCAGCACTGCCACAATCAATATGCGCCGCCGGATGTTTCGGTGTTTCATTTGTCGGGCTCCTTCCATTTTTCCAGCAATTGCTGTATTTCAGTTACGGATTGTTTTGCTGCTTCTTCCCCTATCTTAATGATTTGTCCGGCATTTGTAAAAGCCATTGAACTGTACATTGAGACATCGGGGCGGATCAAAACATGGGCTTCCGTTTTCCGGCTTTCGGCCAGTTCCATCTGCATGATATCGATGCTTTGCATAATCACATCATAAATATGGCGGATTTCCGCTTCTTTTTTCATGACGGAAACATCCACCCCGATCAAAAGCTCCGCCCCCATTTCCTTTACAACGGACACCGGGACGCGGTCCACCACACCGCCGTCCACAAAAAGATGGCCGCCAATTTTTTTCGGGACAAAAATGCCAGGGATGGAAATGCTGGCGCGCACCGCTTCTTGAACCGGCCCTTTTTTGAACACCGTTTTTTCGCCGTTTGAAAGATTTGCGGCGACAACGGCAACAGGTGGGTTCAATTCTTCAAGTTTTTTCCCATGAACGAGCAAACGGATCAGATCTTCAATTCTTTTCCCCGAAATCAGGCCCATCTTGCCAATTTTAAAGTCCAAATAATATTTGCGTTTAAATGCACCGGAAAGCAGCTCCATCTCGCGGACAGTCCGCCCCGCCCCGTACAGCGCCGCAACCAGCGCCCCAATGCTGCTGCCGGAAATCATATCCACCGGGATGCCTTCCTCTTCGAAAACTTTCAATACGCCGATATGCGCAAAGCCTCTGGCGCCTCCCGAGCCGAGCGCCAATCCGATTTTCGGGCGGCCCGCCATTGTCCCCCCTCCTCGTGTCCTTCTTTCGTACAGTTTATGGTCTAATTTACAGACCTATGAGTATATTTGATTTATAAGGACAAGCGAGCAAGTGCTGCGGATTGAAAGACAGGGGAGGAACACAGATTGTACCAGTCTAAACTCAAAAGCGCCATTTTGGCCTTCAGCGTTTCGATAATGGCGATTTCCATGATTGTATTGCCGGATGAATCTTTTAAAGCCTCCATTCAAGGTTTAAATATGTGGTGGGAAGTCGTTTTCCCCTCACTTTTTCCTTTTTTTGTCATTTCTGAACTGCTGATCGGCTTCGGAGTGGTCCGCTTCGTCGGTGTCCTCTTGGAGCCGTTGATGCGGCCATTGTTCCGTGTTCCAGGTGTTGGCGGATTTACTTGGGCCATGGGGCTTGCTTCCGGCAATCCTTCAGGGGCGAAACTGACCGCCCGTCTCCGTCAGGAAAAACAGATTGACCGGGTTGAAGCAGAACGGCTTGTAGCGTTCACCAGTTCTTCCAGCCCTCTTTTTATTTTCGGGGCGGTCGCTGTCGGCTTTTTCCATAATCCTTCTCTCGGCATTCTGTTTGCCGCGGCGCATTATGCGGGCAATATTATTGTCGGCCTGGTGATGCGTTTTTACGGAACCGGCGAGGATATAAGAGGGCCAAAAAAGAAACATACCTTTCTTTTAAAAGAAGCGCTTCTCGTTTTGCATGCGACAAGAATTAAAAACAGCAAGCCGATCGGGAAGCTGCTCGGGGACGCTGTCATGTCCGCCATCCAGACGCTTCTGATGATCGGCGGATTTATCATCCTGTTTTCAGTCTTTAATAAATTGCTTCTGTATATGCATGTCACATCCGTATTCGGCATGCTTGTCTCCCAGCTGCTTCACCTTGCGCATTTTTCGGAAAAGCTGAGCATCCCGCTCATTTCTGGCCTTTTCGAAGTAACACTCGGAATCCAAATGATCAGTGAAGTGCAGGAATCCTCGCTGCTTCAGCAGGTCATCGCCGCGAGCTTCATCCTCGGGTTTGGCGGGTTCAGCATCCAGGCGCAGGTGGCCAGTATTCTTGCCCAGACAGATATCCGTTTCCGGCCGTTTTTTCTTGCCCGCCTGCTGCACGGTTTTCTGTCGGCTGTGATCATCCGGCTCGTTTGGAATCCGGTCTACTTACGCTTTTTTGCTGAAAAAAGCGCGTGGCAGGAAGCTTTTGGTATGCCAGGTGGAGGCCGCAGCTTGTACGCGCGCGTCACGGATTGGCTTGGAATTTACGGGCCGTTATTTACCCTGTCCTGTCTTGTGCTGTACATTTTCCTTTATTACCGATCGTGCCGGGCAGACCGGGCCTGAAAAAAGCGCAAAAAAGCGGGGAGCATTCCCGCTTTTTCTGATGCCTTTGCAAATTTTTCAATAAATAAACTGGGCCTGTTTTTAAAGTTTTTAGTGCGGTGTATAAACGGCATGTCCGGTTTTGGGGAGCCGGTTTAAAATGTACATCCGGCCCAGCCCGGGATTTTCCGGCACTTTATGTACGGCCGGTATGTCCGGTTCCCATTGCTTTTTCTATTGTATCAACACTTCTGTGTTCGTCCAGCTCTTCCGGAATGTCCGGTTCCGCCCGCTTTTCTATTGCCCCTGAAATTTCTTTTTCAATGCCTCATGCACAACCGGTGGTACCAGTTCCGCAATATTGCCGTGGTATTTGGCGATTTCTTTCACAATGCTTGAGCTGAGAAAAGAATACTGGTTGTTTGTCATGATAAAAAAGGTTTCAATTCTATCATTCAGCACACGGTTCATGGATGTCAGCTGCAATTCATATTCAAAATCCGAAACAGCCCGTAAGCCCCGGATAATCACATCCGCTTTTTTTGATTCTGCATATTCCATTAAAAGCCCCTGGAAAGAATCGACTTCCACATTCGGGATGTCTTTTGTCACTTCCCGGATCAACGCTTTTCTTTCTTCAATATCGAAAAGCGGTTGTTTTGAAATATTGTTCAGCACTGCCACATAGACTTTGTCAAATACTTTTGCCCCTCTTTTAATAATATCCAGATGCCCGTTTGTAATCGGATCAAAGCTGCCCGGGCAGATCGCGGTCTTCCCCACGGGTTTCATCCCCCTTTTTCGTGTAAATCGTGATGCCGGTGATGCCGTACTGTGCTGTTTTATATGTAAAAAGATTGCCCGCTTTTTCCGGTAAGGTCAGTCCGGCGTCGTGCTCGCAAACAGCGTAACCGTTTTCACGGAGAAGGCCGTTTGCCGAGATAAATTTCAGCATCGCGGTTAGTTTTTGCTTTTTGTAAGGCGGGTCGAGAAATACCGTATCAAAGGCAAGCCCCCGTTTCGCCAGCACTTTCAATGCACGGCCGGCATCGTTCCGGTATACTTCACTCCGGCCTAAAAATTCGCATTTTTCCAGGTTGGCCCGGACGGTTTGCAGCGCCTGGATCTCCTTATCAACGAAAATCACTTTCTCCATACCCCTGCTCAAGGCTTCGATCCCGAGCCCGCCGCTCCCTGCATATAAATCGAGGCCCAGGCCTTTTTCAAAATACGGGCCGATCATATTAAAAATCGCTTCTTTTACTTTATCTGTCGTAGGCCTCGTTCCCATTCCCGGAACGGCTTTTAAAACAGTGCCCTTTTGGCTGCCTGAAATGACTCTCATGCTGGTCACCACGTATCATCAGATTTCCATCTTATCCTACCATATTTTCCGGCCGGGTGGAAAAGTTTTTCACCAAAATTTAAAGCAAAAGTATAATTCAGGAAAAGTTGGCCATAATGATACCAGCAGCATCAAAAGATGTTGCTGCCAACCGCGGAGAAGACTTACGTTTCCCCATAAGTTCTTCCTCCGGTTTCTCCTCTCCCTTTGCCTTCTGTCCGGAATAAGGATATAGAAGGGCCCTGCAGTATTGGCTGCAGGGTTTTTTATTTTCCGCATTCTTGGCCGGGCACGTCGTTTCAAAAAGCCGGCCGGCATCTCCCCCGGTTTATTTTGCAGAAATACTTTCCGAATAAAAAGAAGTGCAGTAGAATAGAAGCAGCAAATTTGTTTGTAAGCGAGGAATGAAGATGCAACAAAGATTTATTGAACTAGGAAACGGATATACAGATTTATTTGAACTGATCGAACTGGCAAAAGCAAACCGGCACCGGCTGCACGGCATGCTTGCCCTTCATACCATCGTTGCGGATCAAGCTGTCACTTCGCCCGTGCTCATTTTAAAACCGACCGATCCGGGGGAATTTCAGGCGTTATACGTTTGCCTTGAAGGGATTCCGGATCCGAGGGTGCAGCCAAACAAACGGTACAGCCTGTTTGCCGAAACCGCAGCTGCTTTAGGAGCGGACATTGTGGAACTCGAAGTCCGGCCATCTTCGTCTTTTTCCGACAAAAACCTTTTTTATCAATATTTAATCGGCATATTAAGAATGAACCGGCTGATTCCGCCGCTGCAATAAATATTTCGGCCAGAGTGCAGCCGGATGTGCTTGATTTAAAATGCGCGGGACGGAGCTTCCGGGCAGCAACGCTTTTTTGGGCACGGCGGATTTGCGGTGATGCACACGCAGGAAATGCTAGCATGCAAACCCGGCGCCTTTATAGCCCTATTTTATAATCGTATTCTTTTGCTTTGTCCGGTTTTGCGTTTTCATATTCCGTTTTTAAAAACGGCTTCATGGAATAATCCACTTTCCTTACAAACGGAAGATTTTCAATTTTCGCTTTTACCTGCTCTATCTCTTTGCGGTCACAATAAAGGACGGCATACTTCATCCTTTTTGACGCATAATGGACATTGCCAAATCTTCGTAAATGTTTCGTATGCTTCATCTGATACAGCCAAATGATGAGGCCCTGCCGATCTGATAACATAGCGTTTCCCCTTCGTGCTTTTTTTAATGAGTGTACCATACCTTTTTTCACGGAACAATAAGGAAAGGCCGCGGATTGCGGCCTTATCACGATTTATGCGGAACAGCTGCAGCTGCCGCCGGTTCCGCAGCCGCCGGAACAAGAGGCATCAAAAAACGGATTTCCGGTCGGCACTTTTATATGTTCAGAAACAGATTTGCCAATCATCAGGCTGATTTGGTCGAGCAGATCCTGGAGGGCATTTTCCGCCCGCCTGAATCTTGCGACGTTCTCATCCAGATCCATTTCCCTCTTGGCTTCCCTTGTTTCTTTGTTGATGCGTTTATAATCAGGGTGATACCTGCCAAAGCGCTGGACTTCCTCAAACTGTTCTTTCAGGCGTGCAAATTTCCGGATTTTCTGCTGTGTGGCTGGATCATGATACATCCTGTTATAGCAGTCCCGGTAATTTTCGGCAATATCCGAGGCAATGACCATTTTCGCCAGTGCTTCAGCTTCAGACAAAATTTCCGCGCTTTCCAATGTTGCAAGCAAAAAGCTCACCTCCACATGATGATTTTACCATGTTTCCGCAAGCTTTGCGAATTTGCCCGATCAGCTCTCTCCATATGTTTTAACTTATACAAAAAGGGAAATGGAATTATAAGAGAGAAGTCATTTCTCCATGTTTAGAAAAAATTACTGAAAGGTGGTATAATTATGTCTTCAGAAAACAATGTTAATCTAAAAAACCCACCAATGAGTAGAGCAACTGCAGATGAACTTTTACCGGTACTAGATGCTATTGAACATATTCCTGATGAATTGTTAGAACAAGGAAACCAAGATGAAATCCAAAAATATTTCAAAGATACTTTACCTAAAATCCAAACAAAAAGCGTGTGGAGTTGTAGCTTAGCAATTGGAGAATTACTTGTTACCAATGCAATTCCGATTGCAAAATTAACTAAAATCAAGAAATATGTTAAAGCATTAGGCGGGGCATGGGAAACTGCTAAATTATTAGTAGGTGCTACCACCGCAGGTGAAAAAATAGCAGCTCTTTCAGCCCTGATGGCAGAACTAACAGGCTTTACAAACGTAAGGAATGAGTGTGGGTTCTAAAATGATTGGAGTGTCATTATGAACTGGGGTTTAATCACATCACTAATTCTCAATGTTGCGTTTTTAATTTATATTGTTGTTTTAACGAACAAGGTTAATGCTTTAAGAAAAGAAAATACAAAACCTAGTGAAAGCAACGATGAATTAATTGCTCTAGCACAGGAAAAACTAAAACTTCTCGGTGCCATTAAAACTGTGAAATTTTTAAGAGAAGAAAAAGGTATGTCAATGTTGGATGCCAAGCAACTTGTAGATGCATTAAAAAAACAGGAGTAGCTTTAAAGCTACTCCTGTTCTGTTACTCTTTAATAAAATAATTTCTACTTTGCAATCCCAATAAGCAATATGCTTTTTCATCTTCATCATCAGCATTCTCTTCAGTCAAAAAATACAGCCCAGTTTTTCCACATATACGAACGGAATTTCTTGAGGCTCTTTGCATCCGTCATCTGCTTCCGCGTGTATCCATACGATCAGCTGACAGAAATATAAAACTGTCTGTGAATGCCTAGGCGGGCGCCTGTGTTTTTGTCCACTACTTCCAGCTGCACTGTATGTACCCCTTTATCAAGCCCTTTTACAACAAATGCAGCCGTATTGTACTCGTCTTTCCATACACCATCCACATAGACTTTGATTTTTGCCGGTTTGGCATGCCGGCTGCCTGAAAAGGTGACGCTTGGAATCATACATTCCACGAACAAATCCCGGTCTTTTACAAAATACCGGACTGATGCCTGATTTTCCGCCGCGGAAGCAGCAGCATCCGCTTCCCGCTGCTCTTTACGCGGCATATGCCCGCTGCAGCCGGCAAACAGCAAACATACAGCAAGGAATCCTGCAGCCATCTTCATTTCGATCACTCCTTGCGGTTATTTTCCGCAAGAAAGCGCTGATTTACTCAAAAAAGGCAAATTTTTTCGGAAATCATCCTTGTTCATAGATGGACTGCACCATATGCATCATCATTTGTGCCATTTGCAACCCGTTTGCAAACTTTTCAACCCGCTGCGGGATCGTTTTCTGGTAATAATGGAGCGCGGCAATTTGAAATTGCTCCAGTTCCTCGGGATGCCTTGACAATTTCCGGTACCACGCCGGCTGCTCCCTTAAAAAAGTTTTCCATTCGTTCGACTGCCGGATGACTTCCATTACTTCGTTCCGCATATGTGCAGCCCCTCTCTAGTCTTTTCTGAATGAAAACGGGCCCTTCGGCTGGGGAGCCTGGGATTGTGGCGTCTGCCCCCCTGTAAACTGCGTGATCACATTTTGGACGGCGGTAATCGCTTCCGTCAAATGCTGCAGGTGGCCTTGGACCTGTGCTGGGTCCAGGTTCTCGAGCATCGCGCCGAGCTGGTTCAGCCAGCTGCTTCTCCCGCCCGTTTTTTCCTTCGTTTCACTGCCTTCTGCCGCGTATTTTTCCCAGACCGGGTCGTCTTCGCCCAGTATATACCATTCTTCAAAGAAATCCTGTAAAGACTTTTTTCCGCCCCGGACTTCTTTTAAAATCAAAGGATGGGTTTTTGTAAAAGCTTTAAACTTTTCTACGGAAGGATGCAATTTTTTCGTTCCCATTTCCGCTCACCCCGCGAGAAAACATTTTTTTCGAACGTTGGCTTTCTGTTACGTTCACATACCTTCCTCATATCCAGCATATGCCGGCAGTAAGCAGGTGTGAAGGTTTTCATTTCCCGTGAATTTTGATACGATATGGGTATGCTTTTAAAAAAACGCGTTAAAAGAGGTATCAGGAGATGAAAGAAGAAATACACCATACTTTTGAAAAAGTGGTCCAAGCGGCAACGGAAGAAGACTTAATCGTATTGCAGCAAATGTTAAATGGACTTTCCAATAAACAAGCCGGGAACGAACGTACATATTTCAAGGATCTCTTTTTGATGGAAGCGGACTTCGATGGGGAAGAATGCGAGGTGACCATTCCAGTTACGCCGTTACTCTACAATAACTTTTCCATCGTTCACGGCGGTGTAACGGCAACCCTGCTTGATACAGCAATGGGCGTGATGGCAAATCGCCTGTTGCCGGCGGGTCAGCAGGCTGTTACATCCAATCTCACCATTCATTATATTGCCCCGGGGACGGGAAGCCGCTTAAAAGCGAAGGCAAAGGTAATCCACCGCGGCACGCAAACGATGGTGCTGGAAGGAACTGCCTTTCGGGATGACGGGACAAAGATCGCCCATTGCACGGGTTCTTTTTTCATTTTGAAATGAGAAGCCGGAAATACCCTTTCAAAAGCCCCGGGCAGCCCGCCTGCCTTATATGCATACATCAGCCGGACCCCTCTCCAGCTTAGGCTGGAACGGTATCCGGCTATGGTGCCTTCATGAAATCCTGGGTATAGTATTTCTGGTACACCCCGACGCCAAGATGGGTGAAATCTTTCTCCAGCAATGTTTTCCGGTGGCCTTCTGAATTAAGCCATCCCTCCACAGCAGCCGGACCATCCGTATAGTGGGCGGCAATATTTTCCCCAGCCGCAGCATAAGAAACATGCCCATTCTTTAATCTTTCTTTTAAGTCTCCATATTTGGGGGAGACATGCGAAAAATAATGGTCGTCAGCCATGTCTTTGCTGTGATTGTACGCCACTTCGGAAAGAGCTGTATTCCAGGCCAGTTTTTTTAAACCGAATCGTGCCCTGACAATGTTTGTAAGGTCAAAAATTTGCCTGGCGTTCGCCTTTTCTACGTCAACCCATTTCGGATCATCCTCCGGAACGGATTCGGGCAGTTCTCCGTGGTACACCATTTCATATGGATGCAGCATCGTCAGTGTGTTTTTATCCATAAAACGGATAAACAGCAATTTGCCGCTGAACTTATCAAGCGCCAGCTGGGCATAGATATCCCCAAGACGGACAAGCGGGCGGATATTCAAATCTTCTTCCGACAATTCAAAGCGGTATGTGCCTTCATTTGTTTGCACCGTCATATCCGTATCCATTAAAATGGAACTGTAAATTTTTTCTACATTTTCTCCAATCTCAAACGGGGCTACGTCTAAACGGGTTCCGACAGCGTAAATGGTCGTAACCTTGCCATTTTTCACGCCGGCCTGAAAATAACCGGTCGATTTTTTCTTATAAATCCACCAATCATAACCATATGGAGACAGATCCACCCTTTGTGGTTTTCCGAAATGTGTGGTCAACGTTTTCACAGGTTTCCCGATATATACCGACATGCCATGATCCGGACGGCTGTACGTTTGATCCTTGCTGTGGTCATGAATGTCAGAACTGTTATCCATTTTCTTGTTAGAGGAATGGTTTTGCAGTACGCCGTTTTCAGGACGAAGCTGGACATAAAGTCCGATCAGAAATATGATCACAAGGATCGCGGCTGTTTTTAAAAAGGTACGCAGGTGACTTCACCTCTCTTGATGTTCCGTAAATTTTTTCTCCTTTAATTCATTTTATTATATATTTTACAGTTTTAAGCAGAAAAGCACCAATTTTTTCAATCACCTCCTCGAAGGGCAGCCGGTGCGGCCGGTTTTTTTGCGGGTATGAACATTTGCATTGCATAAATGTTTGTATTCAGATAAGATAAAATTGAAAGATTTTAATTGTGCGGACGGGAGGGGTATTTTTGCGGTTTGATGACACGGGTTTGGAAAATATGAAAGTGGATCTGACGCGGTTGGATGATGTAATGGAGCGGCACAAGATGGTACGTGCCGGGCAATGGGATTATGAACGCGTCACATATGATAGAAAATTTACGATTCAAGAAGGCACCTATTATCTTCGCGTGCAGGGAGTTGCAACCGAGGGGGATGTGGATTCGTTTGATGCCGTGATTCAGTTAAAGGCGCCTATTTTAGGAAAATATTATTATCCGCATGGTGTGGAGTACGGCGATGACGAGTATTTTCCGCATGATCTCGTCATGTATTGCAGAAAAATTTTGGAAGCGCTTAAAGAAGACTTGGTTGTATTTGCTGAATAAAATGCGCCGCTCCTGTGGCCCCTTAAAACGGCGGGCCATAGAGAGCGGCCTTTTTTAATGCTGTTCGATCAGCCTCCGCTGTTCTCCGGCAACCGGATTCTTTTCCGTGCTGCCATCTTCCTGTTCTGTCCTTGCCCATTGGAAAAAGATGCGGGCAAGCATGATGCCGTAGACGATTTCCTGCATAATTTTCATCACCACACCGCCAAGCTGCTGGTCCTGCAGTACAGGAAGCGGTGAGAAAAGCGCCGGGGAGCCGTAACGCGCCACTCCGGAGAGCATGTCAGCAGGCACACATAAATGCATGGACGAAAGCCACATCGTTCCGTCGGAAAAGCTCCTGTAAACCGGATGATTGGCGAACATGATTAAGGCGCATGCAGGGGTTAAAAGCATGGCGCTTGCAAATAAATAAGCGATTTTTTTCAGGCCACTCAGCGCATATTGCCCGGGCAATGGCGACAAAATCGGCCACCACATCGCTATGGCTAAAAGAAACAGCACAATGGTGTAGATGCTGTGGAGAAACGGCGTGACCTTGACCTGATCGAAAACGGCCGGAATGTGGTACAGGGAAAAAATGATATTAAAGGTGATAACGGCAAGCACCGGATTTGTAAAGAACCGGACAACGGGCGCGACAACCGGAAGCTGCATCCCCTTTTCCAATATCCACACCGGCATCCCACGCAAAAACAGCGGTGCGACAATGAAAAAAAGGATAGACATTTGCAGCATATGGACGGAAAACAGGATATGCCCGATAAGATCGACAGGAGAGCCTTTGACGATGTAAAGCAATACCATCGCTGTACAAAAAGAAACAGACTGCACCGGACTCGGCGGCATTGCGTTCAAATAAGACCTTTTGCATAAGGACGCAAGCAGAAAATAAAGAAAAACAAACAGTAAGATCGTGATAAAAAAATAAGGGCTCCACAGTGCACGAAATCCGAATATTTCAAGCGGCACCATTACCACTCCTTTCCGCACCATTGCAAATCGATTTAAAGCGGGGGCGCCCAAGAAGCGCCCTCCGCTTTACTTTTAGCTCTGGCTCCTAACAGCCGATAATCAAACGCCCTCCGCTTTTCTTTGTCTAGCTGCGGCTCCTAGCCCCTCGGGTCGAATAACCCGTCCGTCCTGAAGCCAAGGCTTCATCCCGGCCGGAACATTCGCCTGTCGGGGCTAAGCAGTCGCCTCCGCTTTTCTTTGTCTAGCTCCGGGCGCTGTCGGCTAGTGAATTTCCAGTCCCCTCCCCTACGATAAGTCAACATCGGCTCGTTCCTCGCCGTGTTTCCTTTATCTCAGTTCGGGGACTATGAAATTCATACGCCGACGGGCAAACGCCCTCCGCTTTTCTTTTCACCACCAGATGATGGTGAGGAATGCCAGTACTGTGACAAATGCGACGAGTGTGCCGCCAAAGATGAAAAGTTTCGGGCCTTCATGGTGCTTATGGTTCATATGCATGAAATAAAACAGCTGAAATACGACCTGGATCGCAGCCAAAAGCAGGATAACCGGAATGGTAAACCATTTGGACAAATGGGCATGGACGGCCCAGAATGCAACAATAGTCAAAAACATCATCAAAATAAAACTGACGACCTGGTACTTCATTTCCTCCGCGCTTTTGCGGCGCCTGTATTCGTATTCAACATGGCGTCTGTCCATTTGTGCATTGTGTTCCATCTTATCCCACCATCCCCATCAAATATACAACCGTAAAGATAAACACCCAGACGACATCAATAAAGTGCCAATACAGGCTTGCCACGTAAAATTTCGGCGCATTGTACAAATTCAATCCCCGTTTCGCGTTCCGCACCATCAGTGTCGTAATCCATAACAGCCCGAACGCCACGTGGCCGCCGTGGAACCCGACAAGCGTATAAAACGCGGAACCGAATGCGCTGCTTGTAAATGTATGATGGTATTCCGTCACATAATGATGGAATTCATAGACTTCAAGCCCAAGAAAACAAGCACCAAGCAAAACGGTAATCAAAAACCAGGCCTGCATTTTTTTAAAAGCAAAATTTTTCATATGATAAATGGCATACACACTTGTAATGGAACTCGTTAACAGAAAAACCGTGGCCAAAAAGGTTAGCGGCAGTTCAAATAAGTCTTTTGCATGCACCATTGATGCCGGGCCCTTGTCTTTCAGCGCCAGGTAGGTTGCAAACAAGGAAGCAAAAAGGACCGTCTCGCCGCCTAAAAACAGCCAAAAACCGAGAAATTTATTCCTGCCTTCAAGCGTCGCCCGCTCCGGGGACTCTGGCCATGTTTTCGCCGTAAAATTTTGTTCTATTTCCATTACGCCCCGGCCCCCCTTTCTTCGCGTTCCATTAAGGCTTCCTTCCTAATATGGTATCCCGTATCATCTTTTACCGACCGGATCAGCATCGATCCAAGGGTAATCGCCAAGCCGATGACAAGGATCGTGATGCCGGCTTTGGTATGGTTTGCATGATACATTGCGCCGAACGCGGCAATAAATAAACCGAATGCCATAAAAAACGGCAAGATGGACGAGTTCGGCATATGGATGTCTTTGATCGGCTCTGCTGGTGTCACCTGTTTTTTCCCTTCCATTTTTTCGAGCCACCAGGTGTCAATTCCTCTGACAAGCGGTGTTTGTGCAAAGTTGTATTCCGGCGGCGGAGAGGAAATCGACCATTCGAGCGTCCTGCCAAACTCCCACGGATCGTTTCCGACTTTCCGGTTCTGGACGGCCGTGACAACAATATTGGCCACGAGGATTAGCACACCTGCCGCCATCAACACCGCGCCGGATGAACTGACGAGGTTATCCGTATCCCAGCCTTGATTCGGCAGATATGTCCACTGCCTTCTCGGCATCCCGAGCAATCCGAGCCAGTGCTGGATCATAAAGGTTAAATGGAAACCAATGAAAAATAGCCAGAATGTGATTTTCCCCATTGTCTCATTCAGCATCGTGCCGAACATTTTCGGCCAGTAATAATGCAGTGCCGCAAGCAACCCGAAAACAACACCGCCGACAATAACATAGTGGAAGTGGGCTACAACAAAATAGCTGTCATGATATTGGTAGTCAGCAGGTGCAGCCGCGAGCATCACCCCGGTAACACCGCCCAATGTAAAGGACGGGATGAAAGCAGCCGCATAAAGCATCGGCGTTGTAAACCGGATGCTCCCGCCCCACATCGTAAGCAGCCAGTTGAAAATTTTAATGCCCGTCGGCACCGCAATGGTCATTGTAGACACGGCAAAAATGGCGTTGGCTACATTGCCCAGGCCGGTTGTAAACATATGGTGGGCCCACACCATAAAGCCTAAAAACCCAATTAAAATAACGGCGAATACCATGGAAGAGTATCCGAATAATCGCTTTTTAGAAAAATGTGCAAAAATTTCAGAGAAAATGCCAAATGCCGGCAAAATTAAAATGTAGACTTCCGGATGCCCGAAAATCCAGAAAAGATGTTCCCAAATGATGGTATTTCCTCCGAAGGCCACGTCAAAAAATTTCGCACCGAACATCCGATCAAATGTTAGCAAGAACAAACCGGCTGTAAGTGGTGGAAACGCAAACAGAATAAGGGCGGACACAACGAAAGTCGTCCATGTGAACATCGGCATGCGCATGTACGTCATTCCCGGCGCCCGCATGTTCATAATCGTCACAAGGAAATTCACCCCAGCAATGAGCGTACCGAAACCTGAAACTTGCAACCCGAGTGAATAAAAATCAATCCCGTGTCCGCCAGATGCGAGGGACAGTGAAGCATAGGAAGTCCACCCCGCATCGGGCGCGCCCCCAAGAAACCAGGATAAATTCAAGAAAATACCGCCAAAGAAAAACAACCAGAACCCCAATGCATTTAAAAACGGAAAAGCCACATCACGGGCACCGATCTGAAGCGGGACAATCGCATTCATAAAACCAAACAAGAGCGGCATGGCCGCAAGAAAGATCATGGTCGTGCCGTGCATTGTCATGACTTGATTGTACGTATCCGCGCCGACAAAATGATTGTTCGGCACCGCCAGCTGTATGCGGATCATCAGCGCTTCAATCCCGCCGATGACAAAAAACAATCCCCCTGTAATCAAATACAAAATGCCGATTTTTTTATGATCCACTGTTGTGAGATATTCATAGACAGTGGCGCCAAAACCTGCCTTTTTTGTTCCTACGCTCACTTTAACCTCCCCTTTGCTTTCGAATATCCCCTTTGTTTTATTCACCAGCTTTCAATTGCATCAAATAAGCCGCAAGCGCATCGATTTGCCGGTCGGAAAGCTTATCCCCGAAGGCTGGCATTTTTGTCCCCGGTTTGTATTTCTCCGGATCTTTTATCCAGTTTTTGAGATTGGCCTCATCATGATCCAAAATGCCGGCGACTTTTTCCCTTTCGCCAAAGGTTGCCAGATTGGGAGCTGTCCGTGCCTGTTCCGGCCGTGTATCATTCGGCGTGACCGCGTGGCAGCTGATGCAGCTTTTTTTGAATACATCCTGCCCTTCCTGTGCGAGAGCGGACGCCGGTTTTGTTTCTTTTGCATTTTTCATATTGCTGATCCACGCCTTAAACTCATCCTGTGGCATCGCTTTCACGCGGAAGTCCATTAAGGCATGGGAAGGGCCGCATAATTCGGCGCATTTTCCATAAAACACATTTCCGGCATCCTCTGCCTTCTGATCATCAATTTCAAGCCAGAACTTGTTGATATTATCTGTGTTGGCATCCATTTTCCCGCCAACGGACGGTATCCAAAATGAGTGTTTCACATCTGAGGCTTTAACTTGGAAGTAGACTTTCTGGTTTGTTGGGACAACGAGTTCCTGGCTTGTCACCACACCGTAACCCGGGTATTCAAATTCCCACCAATAAAGGCTGGCGCGAACTTTAACGATAAGCGCCCCTTGCTTGGCATCCTTTTTCTTATCCATCGCTTTCGTATCTCCGAGGCTGAAGACCTGGCTGATGGTCGGAATGGCAATTAAAATCAATAAAACAATCGGAATAATGGTCCATAAGATTTCAAGCTTATGATTCCCCGGCACCTGTTTTGGAATGGATTCGTCCCCTTTTTTCCGCCTGAACCGTATGAGAACGGTAAGGAAAACGGCGAATACGACAACCATGACGAACACCATAATCCAAACGCTCCACATCATCAAATCATACTGCTTCCGGGCCACTTCGCCGGCAGGATCAAGTGCCGACAAATATGGCTTACCACAGCCCGAAAGCGCGGCCATAAACAAAGTGACAATAAAAAGCAAACTCCCCTTTTGCAGCCGCTGTTTCATCGCTCTACCAATCCCCTCTTTCCTGTATCTTTCTGTCAGAACAAGGATGCAATCTATTGGATTTCTTTTGCAAGAAAGAACTCCCTTTAGAAAAGCGTAGCGATTACCATTGCTACAAACAAGATCGTTAAATAGTTCAGCGAATAAATGAACATCCATTTCGCCCATTTTAAATCATTCTTCATTTTAAAACCGGACAGGCTTAATGCCAGCCAGCCCAGATTAAACAATGTCGCAAGGATGATAAAACCAATGCCGAGCGGTTTCAGGAAAAACGGCACCGGAATAAGCAATGCCACCCATATGAGCATATGCCATTTTGTGATTTGAAACCCCTTGACAGCCGGAAGCATCGGAATGCCCGCTGCCTTGTATTCTTCGCATTTTTTCATCGCAATCGCATAAAAATGCGGTGGTTGCCAGATAAACATAAGCAAAAACAGCATCCATGGCACAATCCCGAGATGCGGGTCAACAGCCGCCCAGCCGATCAGCGGGGGAACAGCGCCGGCAAAACTGCCGATCACGGTATTGCTGACAAGGGTTCGTTTTGACCACATTGTATACAGCACGACATAGCTGAATACGCCAAACAGTCCGATCAGCCCCGCCATTGGAGTGGTCATAAACAATAGCAGTGTGCCGATTGCCACAAATCCGAGGCCAATTGTAAGCACTTTCGCGTTTGAAAATCTGCCTGTAACCGTCGGCCTAAAATTTTTGCTTTTCATAATGACATCAATATCCCGGTCATACCAGTTGTTCAGGCTGCACGACCCGGCGACAATCAGCGCAGTTCCCGCCATCGCAAGGACCATAATGTCCAGCGACTGCAAAAAATGCCTGTTTGTCAGTTCCAATGCAAGCCACATTCCGGTAAATGCCGTAATTAAATTTGAGTTTACAATTCCAATTTTAATCAAGGATAAGAAATCTTTCAACGCAGAGGCGTCTGCAGCTTTTACCCTTGTTGTTGTATCCATCGTCCGACTATCTGCCACGATAGTCCCTCCTTCCAATTTTTCAAAACCGTTCAAAAAAAATGGCCTGACACGTTGTCGGCGGATTCCTTTTGTAAATGTTTTTACGCTGCCAATAAGGAAAACGGTATACTACAACTATAATCCATCTTTTCCTTTTTGGCTATTAATCAAAACTGTATGTAACGATATCGTCATACTAAGATCATTTATAAGTTTCCCAACATGTAAATATGCGGAATTCCGAAATATACCTGCCTATATTATATTTAATCATAAATTACCGCGAAGGTGTGATATTTTCGACACATTTTTATGGCAAATTTGTGTCATGGGAAATAAATATTTTTCCTTCAGACTGTTTTACGATAAGATGATAGTTGGAAGCACCTTGCCGAACGGATTTTCTACTATATGAACGGTTGCAATGATGCGGGACTGTATGTTGCATTCGTGGCTTGTGATACATGTTTACAAATGAGATAAAAGAAGGTGGAACAATTGCGCACAACTTTAAAATGGCTCGGAGTAGTGACAACTTTATCGATGATGGTGGTGTTAATTGGCGGGGCACTTGTCACCAATACCGGTTCAAGCCTTGGCTGCGGCCGCCAACGGCCGCTTTGTAACGGCAAAATTTTTCCTGATCCGCTCACTGTCGAGTCGCTGATTGAGTGGCTGCACAGGTTTTGCACGGGCATCGCATCGTTTCTTGTCTTTGCGCTTGCCATTTGGTCATGGTTTGCAATCGGCCATAAAAGAGAAACGAAATTTTTATCCATTATTTCCGTCATTTTTCTGCTTCTGCAGGCATTTCTCGGTATGGCGGCAGTCGTCTGGGGTTCATCCGATCTTGTGATGGCACTTCATTTCGGCGTTTCGCTCATTTCGTTTGCGTCCGTGCTGATGCTAACGCTGATGGTTTTTGAATGGGACCAGAAATTTGACGCAGGCAGGCTTGTCCTTGAAAAAAGCATGAGATGGCATACGATCGGCGTGACCGTTTACAGCTTTATCGTCGTTTATACGGGCGCGCTTGTCCGCCATATGAATGCAAGCCTTGTTTGCCGGGATTTCCCGCTTTGTGTGAACAGCGACCCTTCCTTGCCCGCAAACCGGTTCGAATGGGTGCAGATGGGGCACCGGACGGCGGCACTCCTCATCTTTGTCTGGATTGCTTATATCACCTTTAAAGCGGTAAGGCATTATCAAAACCAGCGCGTTATTTACTGGGGATGGATCATTGCGTTCGTGCTTGTCTGCCTGCAGGCTGTTTCAGGCGCCATGGTCGTTTTTTCGAGGATGAATCTTACTTTCACCCTCCTGCACGCATTTTTCATTTCCTGTCTGTTCGGCCTGTTATGTTATTTGAACCTTGTTGTCGGGCGAGTGAAGCAGTTTGCCAAAAGCAAAGACAGCCTCCCGCTAAAAAAAGCCCGGGTTCGCTGAGTTTGGAAAAACCAATGGTACCGCATGTTGCGGCTTGGTGCAAAATAAGGCAGCAAAGGGCTTACGTAAGATAGGCGGAAAAGGCGCAAGGCATAAAACCTTGCGCCTTTTTATTTTATCCTCTGCTTTCACTCTGCCGCGCACCCGTTTTTAAACGTTACGGCCTTGAGTAGACCTGATACGGCCTCCGGTTTGCTCCGCCCGCTTCCTGCGGCTTTTCCTGTTTGTGTTTATACTTTTCCTCATACTTTGTAAACATGCCCACATTGACCAGAATGCCGAGGGAAAGGGACAAAATCAGAAGCGATGAACCGCCGTAACTGATAAACGGCAGCGTCACCCCCGTAATTGGAATCAGGCCGCAGACGCCGCCCAGATTGATAAATGTCTGGATGGCAATCATGCCGGAAATTCCGATCGCAAGCAGGCTCCCGAACTGGTCTTTTGAATGGATGCCGATATATATGCCGCGCAGCACAATGTAGCAAAGCCCGCCGATCACAAACAAAACGCCAAAAGCCCCAAGTTCTTCGGCAATAATGGCCATAATAAAGTCGGTGTGGGGCTCTGGAAGATAACCGAGCTTTTGAATGCTTTCCCCGAGTCCCTGCCCTTTCAGCCCGCCTGACCCGATCGCAATATAGGAGTTTACGAGCTGAAGACCTTCCCCGCCTTCGTTCTGAAAAGGATTCAAATAGCCTGTAAACCGTGCGATCTTAACCGGTGTAAAGATTTTGTCCTTTTCCAGAAAAAGAAACGGCGACAACAGAACGGAAAATAGAAGCCCGAGCCCTGCCAGCTTCAGCATGGTTTTCAGGCGCATGCCGGATGCAACGATGATCGTGCAGCCAATCCCAAAAATGATGGTCGCCGTCCCGATATCCGGCTGGATCGCAACCAGGAAACAAACAACGATAAGAAAGATAAGCGGCGGGACAACCCCTTTGTTAAAGATGTCAATGTATGCCTGTTTCTTGGCATAAACGGCGGACAGATAAATAATAATCGCAACTTTCACAAATTCCGACGGCTGTACGGAACTGGAACCGAGCCGGAACCAGCTTTGCGCGTTATTCGACGTATGGCCGAAAATAAACAGTGCCAAAAGCCCGAACATCGACCCGCACATCAGCACTGCAAGGAATTTTTTGCTCGCGTATAGTTTATACGGGAGAAAAGCCGTAACGGTAAACGCAAGGAGTGCAAGGGCCAAATTGATTTTCTGCTTGTTGTAAAAATAGGCGCTGTCCAGCCCGTAACGCTGCACTGCAATCACCATGCTGGAACTGTAAATCATTACCAAACCGAATAAGCAAAGAAGCAGGTAGACAACGATGACCGAGTAGTCGAATGATTTTAAGATTTTTTTCAGCATAGGAACCTTCCAATCCGTAAAAACTGCAACATTCATGATAAAAAATATTCTACCGTTTTAAAAAAACTCCTGCCGTTATTTTTAAATTATAACATCTTTTTCGCCGGCCGCCATTACCTGACCCTTATTCAAAAAATAAAAAACTCAAACAACCGGAACATCGTTTGAGTTTTCAACATTATTTTTTTATATATGCATCATGCAAAAGGGACAGTTCCTGTTCAAGCGAATCAAGAAGCCGCTTTCCGTCACCGGCATCCACTAAGCCGAGCCGGACCGCAAAATCTATTTCACGGGATAAACCAAACATTTGTGTATCCAATACTTCCTCGTATAAAGGGCATTGGGGCATCGTTAAGTTATCCATTTGAACCTGAATTAATTTTAATATCTTTTCTGCGTCCGCCTTGAGCAGGCTGTATGCTTTCTCCCGGTGGTTCACCTTTGTTTCAGACGCCAAATTGATCCCCCCGTTCACATATCAATCTAATAAAAATTGTACCTTTAAAACCGTGATTTTGCAAGTTATACGAAATCAATAAACGCCCGGAATCCCGTAAACAAGCGGGGGAGACAGAATTTGAAATTCCGCAATTCCCCGACCCCGAACGCTTTCCGGACTGTTTTTATACGCTTTCAAGTGACACGGGCAGCCGTGAAAGGTATAATGCTGTATAGACGGACAGAAAGGGGCCACAATCATGATTATGCAAATAAAGGGAAAAGTGAAGTTTCCGATTACGCTAGATATCGGCACTTGGATATTTGATGACCGGAAAGTCGATCTTGATACATATTTCGACGAAGAAAAGCAGGAAACCAGCCAGGAAGAAGCCTACTTAAAGAAAACCGGCAAATATTTTGACAAAGCCATGGCAGAAGGGGCCGATCCGCAGGCTGCTGTAAGGACAAAGTCAAAGTTTAAACGGCACCATTTGAAAACTGGGACATTTGGCATCCCGGTCGGCCTGTTCATTCAAAATGCGGAGCCGCTGGAAGATGCGGAAAAAATCGTGTTTGAAACAAAGAACGGGCCTGTCGCTTATCCGCTTGAAATGGCTGGCCATTTAATTGCTGCCTTTTCTATTAAAGGAAGGGCGCTGAAAGAAGACGGCCCGCTTCACATTTTATTGGATGACGGTTCAAACCGGGAAAACCCGGTCAAATATGTAACCGGTATGCGCATTGAATAATCCCGGATGCCGGGGGCAGCATAAACGTTTTAAGACAGCTGCTCCCGGTTTTTTCATATAGTGGTCTTACAAAAGGTCTGCCGCGATTTGCGCGAGTTTTGAGCGCTCGCCCTTAAGCAGCTGCACATGCCCGGCGAGCGGCACATCTTTAAATTTCTCAACGACGTACGTCAGCCCGTTATTGTAAGCATCCAAATACGGGTGGTCAATTTGTTCCGGATCCCCCATTAACACGATCTTACTCTGTTCCCCTACCCTTGTTAAAATCGTCTTCACTTCATGCTTGGATAAATTTTGCGCCTCATCAATAATGATATATTGCTCCGGGATGCTGCGCCCGCGGATATACGTCAGCGCCTCCACCTCAATCGAACTCATGCCGGACAATATGCCATCAATTTCTCCCGCTTTTTTCGTATTAAACAAAAACTCAAGATTATCGTAGATGGGCTGCATCCACGGCCGCAGCTTTTCCTCTTTTTCTCCCGGCAAATAGCCGATATCTTTGCCAAACGGAACAATCGGACGAGCGACCAAAAGCTTTTTATAATCATGCAAATCTTCCGTCTGCATCAGGCCTGCAGCAAGGGCAAGCAATGTTTTGCCCGTTCCCGCTTTTCCGGTCAGGGTGACGAGCGGAATATCGGGGCGCAGCAAAAGTTCCATTGCCATCCACTGCTGGGCGTTTCTCGGCTTAATTCCCCAGACAGCATCCTGCACATGAAAGAGCTTTTTCGCCGTTTTTCCAGCCTGATCCACAATGGCAATTGCGGAAGCCGAGCTGCCGAGCGCATCTTTCAAAATCAGAAATTGGTTCGGGTAGAACGGGTGGTTGGCAATTTCGCTCAGCGACAGTTCCTGCTTTTCATAAAACCGTTTCAATAAATCGGGGCTGATATACATTTCCATTTGCCCGGTATAAAGATGATCGAGGCTTACGACACGGTCGTTTAAAAAATCTTCCGCCAACAGGCCGAGCGCGTCCGCTTTTACCCGGACGAGCGCATCTTTGCTGACAAGAATCACCGGGCGGCCATTTTCTTTTCTCTCTTCTTCCAGCGATAAATTTTTCGCAACCGCGAGGATCCGGTTGTCATTTGTTTTTTCCACGAAAATATCCTGCAGCTGGTGAAAGGAGCGGTGATTCAGCTCAATTCTGAGCACACCCCCGTTTTCAAGCGGGATTTTCTCATGCAGTTTTCCGGCTTGCCGGAAACCGTCCATTAATTTGGATACCTGGCGCGCATTTCTGCCGATTTCGTCCATATTTCGTTTTTTAGAATCCACTTCTTCCAGTACAACAGCCGGTATGACAATTTCATTATCTTCAAAAGAAAAGATGGCATATGGATCCTGGAGCAATACATTGGTATCCAAGACGTATATTTTCTTCAAATCGATGCCCCCTGCTTCATATGGATTATGTTAGTTTATGTGAGCGCGGTGTGACCTGTTCATCGCTGGGATTGGACAAAGGACCAGGCACTGCTAAAGTATATGTACGGGCAAGTCCGGTTAGAATCATTGCGCGCGTCCAGTTCTTTTGCGGCACAAAAAAAAGCTTCCGGAACCGGAAGCGTGCTACATTGGAAAACGTTCCTTTTTTTCAGTTTTTTTATGCTGATACAGGCGGATTTTGTAAACGCCGAGCACAACAGCCGCTAAACAGAGCGACTCCCCCACGGGCAAAAAGATGGCAAAAAACGTGAGCAGCGTGCATCCCAAAAGGAGCAGTACATAAATAACAGCAGATTTCAGAACTGGCAACTTTCTCGCAAATCCGAGCCGGTAGACAATGACCGAAAGAACGACGATGGTCAGATACAAGGCCCACATCCCCGGTTCCGGGTTTTCATCCACTTTGTACAACGCCGCAAAAAATGACAATTGGTGGTGAACCGCCTCGCTTGTCATCCTATCTCCCCTTTTCCCCTTTGAATATATGAAAGAACAGGGTCATGCCGGCCCTATTCTTTGCTTATGCATTCTCTGCTGCTTTTGCCCGTTTCTGCGCTTTTTCGCGCTCGCTCTTATTCAGGATTTTTTTGCGCAGCCGGATTGATTCTGGCGTCACTTCGCAATATTCGTCGTCGTTCAGGTATTCGAGCGCCTGTTCTAACGACATTATGCGCGGCTTTTTGATGACCGCCGTCTGGTCTTTTGTTGCCGAGCGGACGTTTGTCGCGTGTTTTGCTTTCGTAATATTGACAGCAATATCATTTTCACGGGAGTTTTCCCCGACGATCATGCCTTCATAAATGTCCGTGCCTGGCTCGACAAACAGCGTGCCACGGTCTTCCACCTGCATCATGCCGTATGTCGTGGCTTTGCCCGTTTCCATGGAGACGAGAACGCCGTTTCTGCGGCCGCCGACACGACCAGACTGCATTGGCTGGTAGGAATCAAACGTATGGTTTAAAATGCCGTAACCCCTCGTGAGCGTCATAAATTCGGTCGTATAGCCGATCAATCCGCGGGCCGGGACATTGAAAATCAGGCGGACTTGTCCATTTCCGTTATTGATCATATCGAGCATTTCGCCTTTCCGGGAACCGAGCGACTCAATAATCGCACCGGTGTGTTCTTCCGGTGTATCGATTTGGACACGTTCCACCGGTTCGCATTTGACGCCGTCGATTTCTTTAATGATCACTTTCGGTTTTGAAACCTGCAGTTCAAACCCTTCACGGCGCATATTTTCAATTAAAATGGATAAATGCAGTTCCCCCCGTCCAGATACAACCCATGCATCCGGAGAGTCAGTGTTTTCAACACGCAAGCTGACATCCGTCTGCAGCTGCGAACGGAGCCGTTCTTCAATTTTCCGCGCCGTCACAAATTTTCCTTCACGGCCGGCAAACGGGCTGTTGTTGACAAGGAAAGTCATTTGCAAAGTCGGCTCATCAATGCGGAGCGGCGTCAGTGCTTCCTGGTGTTCAACCGGGCAGACCGTTTCCCCGACATTGATGTCTTCCATTCCGGATACCGCAATTAAATCCCCGGCATATGCTTCCTCAATTTCTTCCCGCTTCAGCCCGAAGAAACCGAACATTTTGGTGACACGGAACTGCTTGACGCTGCCGTCCAGCTTCATCAATGCCACCTGCTGGCCGACATGCATTTTTCCGCGGAAAATGCGGCCGATGCCGATCCGCCCGACATAATCGTTGTAATCAAGCAGGGCAACCTGGAACTGGAGCGGTTCTTCGCGGTTGTCGATAGGTGCCGGAATATGTTCGATAATCGTATCAAACAGCACTTTCATATTTTCTTCCTGTTTGGCCGGATCCGGATCGAGGCTTGCCGTCCCGTTAATGGCGGAAGCATACACAACCGGAAATTCCAGCTGTTCATCATTAGCATCCAGCTCAATAAATAATTCAAGCACTTCATCAACCACTTCTTCAGGGCGTGCAAAATCGCGGTCAATTTTGTTTACGACCACAATCGGCGTCAAGTTTTGTTCCAGTGCTTTTTTCAGCACGAAACGCGTCTGCGGCATGCAGCCTTCATAGGCATCCACCACAAGCAAGACCCCGTCCACCATTTTCATAATCCGTTCGACTTCGCCGCCAAAGTCAGCATGTCCCGGAGTATCCAAAATATTGATTTTCTTATCTTTATAATGAACTGCCGTATTTTTGGCAAGGATCGTAATGCCTCTTTCCCGTTCCAGATCATTGGAATCCATTGCACGTTCTTCAACATGCTCATTGGCACGGAAAGTACCGGACTGCTTCAGCAGCTGGTCCACAAGTGTCGTCTTCCCATGGTCTACGTGCGCGATAATGGCAATGTTGCGTAAATCTTCTCTTCTTTTCAAAAACATTTCCTCCTGCCTAAACGCAAATCTATGTTAGTCTGTACCTTTAACTAAAATATTATAACACAATGCTGGCTTTATTAAAACATTTTCGCTAAAATAAGGGGAGAGGGAGGTTCATCATATGCGGGAAATCAAATGGGTATTTGTGTTCTTTTCACTGGCTGCATTCCTTTCCATGTGCGGCATCGGCGTTGCGATCGGCGCCCAAAGCGTTGCCGGCATTCTCGGTTGCACCGCGCTTCTCATTGTCATTATGGGATTCGGCTTTAAAACAAAGAAAAAAATGCGTGAAGAGGGGAAACTGTGAGCCCCTCTTTTCTTATTCCTGCCCTTTTAGATACCGCTTTAAAATTTCCTCATGCAGCCCGGGCTTGCCGGCAAACACGGAACTGTTCCCGAGCATATCGAGCGGGCGCCCGAAAACATCCGTCACAACGCCGCCCACTTCTTCCACGATCACTTTCCCGGCGGCAAAATCCCACGGCGACAGGCGCATCGTAATATAAGCATCAAGCCTTCCCATTGCCACATAAGCAAGCTCAAGCGCTGCCGACCCGTAACTCCTTGTGCCGCGCACATCCCTGACAAGCGCTGCCAGACGGGCCGGGTCGATACCCCTGTTTTCCACCATGCAATACGGATTCAGCGCAAGGATCGTATCTTCCAGCCTGTTTTGCGCAAGTAACGGAATCCGTTCCCCGTTAAAATAAGCCCCCTTGCCCTTTTCTGCAAAATACAATTCTTTCCGGACGACATCATAAATATAGCCCAGTTTGCCTTCTCCGTTCTCGTAGACCCCAATGGAAATCATGAAATTGACTTTTTGGTGGACAAAATTGACCGTCCCGTCAATCGGATCCACAATCCAGAGGATGCCTTCTGTATCACGAATATCCTCACCGAAGCCTTCTTCACCCAAAATGTGGTGATCCGGAAAGGTTGTCCGGATTTTGCCGATTAAAAATTGTTCTGTTTCCTTGTCAATATTGGTAACCAGATCATTGCGGTCCGATTTTGTTTCAATTTGCAGCGGTTTTTGCGAAGCAAGAATCCGCTCGCCCGCTTCCCTGATCCACCGGACGGCATATGTATTGATTTCTTCCCATCTGTCCATAGTCGGGCCCTCCATCTATGCAAATCATTTCCCTTAAGCGTAAAGGAAATAAAGACAATTATCAAGTTTTGAGAATGCGTCCGAAATCGTTTTCCCATAGCGGTTTTGTCAGTAAAGATGAACCTCTCCTGCACAAAAACGAACCCCATCTGTATCCAATACAGGGAGTCCGCTTTCAACGACATCCTGCCTTTTCGTTCCATTACATGGCTTTCATTTTCAGCAGTTCTTCACGGATTTTTTCCAGACGCTTAATCGACTTTCCTTTTTGCTCTTCATCTTTCATTTCCATCGCTTCATATAACGTAGCCAGTTCGTAATCCAGTTCCATGCGCAATACTGCAATCCGTTTTCTTTCATAAGGTTTTCTTTTCACCGAAGAGATTACTTGTTTCATTTTTCTTCACATCCTCCTGGGGTAATGATATGAATTTTCTGATATTATCTTTATATATATTATGTGTAATCTCGATTGATGTAACAAAATTGTGTGTATACCTATTTTTACCCACCGGCTTTTATTTGTTAAACCTCCCTGATGGATGATAAAATATGAATATCCCCATGGTTCATACAGAACGGAGGTGAACAAATGGGCATCACTGCTTTTACTGGACAGGATTTTGACGTTTTCCGGATCGAAGGCCTCGATCAGCGGATGGAACAGCTGAAATCAACCGTCCGTCCGAAACTTGAAGTATTGGGGGAGTATTTTTCGCCGGTTTTGTCGGTTTTGACCGGTGAAGAAATATTTTATCATGTTGCCAAACACGCCCGCCGTACCGTCAATCCGCCGAAAGATACGTGGGTGGCCTTTTCCCCTGGCAAGCGCGGCTACAAAATGCTTCCTCATTTTCAAATCGGGCTGTGGGAAGACCGGCTCTTCATTGTCACGGCCGTCATGAATGAGTGCCCGCAAAAAGCGTCCATCGGAAAAAAACTCG
This sequence comes from Weizmannia sp. CD-2023, assembly GCF_036225245.1. Lineage (NCBI taxonomy): Bacteria > Bacillati > Bacillota > Bacilli > Caryophanales > Bacillaceae > Heyndrickxia > Weizmannia sp. CD-2023. Next base: position 33,580 of record NZ_JARTJQ010000077.1, on the reverse strand, counting down.
AAAAGAAAATTGATCCGATTTTAGAAAATATACCCGGCCATTACATTTGGTCGGATGATCATACAAAACCGGGTGGCATCCGCACTGACCGTATGAATCCCCATACTTTAAACACGTTTTTCAGACGGATGCAGGTTGTTAAAAAAGCCGAAATGCTTTGCGGGCTTGAGATCCCGCGGGAAGAAGCAGCCGGCATGTCCCCGGATGAACTGGCCAAAACGATCGAGGACGTCTTTGTACATGTATTACCCATCTACAAAATGGCCTAAACAGCATGCAGAGTGGAAAAAAGCGCGCCGGAACACGGTGCGCTTTTTCTCCTGTGCCGATTCGTAATTTGCAGACAATTTAAAAGCAGCATCAGCGGGTGATGCTGCTTTCTTTCCGTGCCGCTAATCGCGCGATCCGTTTTTATCCATTTTAATGACCGGTCCCTGCTCTTCCTTCATTTTCTTGATGGCCCGGTACGGGGAATAACCGCTCGCCTCTTCAAATTCATTGCATATATTCCGCTCATCCGCCTTCCCGGGGACGATTTCTTTAAAACGGCGGTACCTGGCAAGCAGCACATCCCGGTTGACCCCTTTTTCATATGCTTCTTCCACCGCTTCGAAAAATTGAACGGCGTCGATGACTTCCTGTGTCGACCAGTCAGCTGAAATCGGATATGGATATTCCATCCAAACCACCTCGCTTTTCTTCTGTATACCCGTTCTATTTTACCTGAATCGCTTCCGCCTGGCCAATGATGCCGCCATCTGCCGGAATACAAGGGCTACCATCCGTTTGGTTTCCCATGGCTCCCCGCCTTGTACATTCACCGTCTAGCTTCCCCTCATTTCTCCATGCTTTATGCGCTTTATCTTTTTCCATTGCCCGCATCCGGCTTTTTTTCCCTGTGCAAAGAAAAACTATTTAAAAACCGTGTCCGGAATGCTATAATTCATCTTGTTTTTCTTCAAAAGCAAGCAATGAGATAAAGAGGTGGAATGATTGTCACAATATCACACGCCGTTATACACCGGGCTTCTCCGGCATATTGAACGAAATCCCGTCCAATTCCATATTCCCGGCCATAAAACCGGGCGCGGGATGGATCCTGATTTTCGCAAATTCATCGGCGACAATGTATTAAAACTGGATTTAATTAATATCGAGCCGCTCGATGATCTTCACCAGCCCCATGGCATGATTGAGGAGGCGCAGAAGCTTGCGGCGGAAGCATTCGGTGCGGATGCCACGTTTTTTTCCGTACAAGGGACGAGCGGCGCGATTATGGCCATGGTGATGAGCGTCTGCGGGCCGGGCGATAAAATTATTGTGCCACGCAATGTCCATAAATCGGTGATGTCTGCGATTGTGTTTTCCGGCGCCGTGCCCGTTTTTATCCACCCAGAAGTGGATCCTTTGCTTGGCATCTCACACGGCATTACCCCGGCGTCCGTTTCCAAAGCGCTCAAGCAGCATCCCGATGCGAAAGCCGTTCTGGTCATTAATCCGACCTATTACGGCATTTCCGCTGATTTGAATAGCATTGTGGATATATCCCATGCCTGCCATGTCCCGGTACTGGTGGACGAGGCACACGGTGTCCATATTCATTTTGACGATGAACTGCCAGTTTCCGCCATGCAGGCCGGCGCCGATATGGCCGCAACGAGCGTCCACAAGCTTGGCGGCTCGCTGACGCAAAGTTCGATCTTGAATCTGAAGGAAGGGCTTGTATCGAAAAAACGTGTCCAAAGCATTTTCAGCATGCTGACGACCACGTCCACTTCCTACATTTTACTGGCTTCGCTCGATGTCGCCCGAAAAAGGCTTGCAACCGAGGGAAGCACGATCATCAAGGAAACAACCCGCCTTGCGCAAAAAACACGGGAGCGGATAAACGAAATCGATCATTTGTATTGCGCCGGAAGCGAGATCCTCCAAACGAAAGCAACATATGATTACGATCCGGCGAAGTTGATCATCTCTGTAAAAGATTTGGGGATCACCGGCCATGATGCGGAAAAATGGCTGCGTGAAACCTACCATATAGAAGTGGAACTCTCTGATTTGTACAATATTCTTTGCATTGTGACGCCCGGGGATACGGAAACGGAGCTGGACTTGCTCGTTGAGGCTTTACACAGCTTGTCCGACACGTTCTCGCATTTGTCCGGCAAGGTAGGGGTGAAAGTGATGCTTCCCGAAATTCCATCGCTTGCCCTCTCGCCGCGTGATGCCTTTTATGCCGAGACGGAATCCATTCCGCTTTCCGGTTCTGCTGGCAGGATCATTGCCGAGTTTGTCATGGTCTATCCGCCGGGCATTCCGATTTTTATCCCGGGGGAAATTATTACGGAAGAAAACATTGCTTATATCCGGAAAAACATCGAAGCCGGCCTTCCCGTACAGGGGCCTGAAGACGAAACATTGCAAACGATCCGCGTCATTAAAGAACATCATGCCATTCAATAAGTTTGAAAAAGCAGGCTGGGGCCTTCCCGCCTGCTTTTTTGTCCCATCACGCAAAAAAAGCCGGGCAACAAGCCGGCCGAGAGAAAATGGACGCATGCATTGGAAAAATCAAGTGCTACAGTTCAGGACTATTCTTCTTCGTGTTTACATTGGTCACACGTTGAGTAAAGCACGGATACTTTTTCTTCCTCAACGTGGTCAATCGTGGCATCGCATGATTGGCAAACAATGATTCCCATCCGATTTTCCTCCCCTTTGCGCTTTTTGTAATCGCTTGTAATATTATAATATGTCATACTGGAGAAAAAATCAAGGATTTTGTATAACATATTTTAAATTATGTTATACAATTGAAAGCGAAATCATTTTGCGGTTGTTTTAGAAAATCAGTTTTGAAAATGACACTTCCACAAGCCCGTATACAGCGAGACTCAGCACCGTTACCACAGATGCAGCCCGGAGCGAATGCACAATTGATTTTGCCAGGGCAAAGGCAATGAATAAAAAAATAATGAACAGGGCGGCGGTAAAAATAACTGGATCGTGATCGGACAACCACTCTGCCAGTTTAAAACCGCTCCATATCATGATCTGGAATAAAAATGCCACCGTACATTTCATTGTCCCACCTGCACCTTTCATCATAATTCAAAATATGCACGCAGTTTCGTTGTTATAACCTTGCCTGCCAGCACGAAAAAATCTGTCCCATATGCAGTTGTTACTGTTATAGCCTTATAGCGGCGCCTTTAAACGGAAAAAGGCTTCACGCCGGGGCAGCCTTCCCGGTGTGAAGCCTTTGAATCATTATTTTAAAATATGGACTGGGGTGCCGAGTGCCGCTTCGGCCGCTTCCATCGTAATTTCCCCTAATGTCGGGTGGGCATGGATCGTCAGCGCGATATCTTCCGCTGTCATGCCCGCCTCGATTGCGAGGCCGATTTCCGAAATAATATCGGAAGCGCTGATCCCGACGATTTGGCCACCGATCAACAGCCCGTCTTCTTTGCGTGTAATCAGTTTGACGAAACCTTCGCCGGCTTCAAGGGCAAGTGCCCGCCCGTTCGCGCCGTACGGAAATTTGCCGACTGCATAATCAATGCCCTCTTCTTTTGCCTGCTGTTCTGTATAGCCGACCGTTGCAAGTTCCGGATCAGAAAAGACAATGACCGGAATGCCGAGGTAATCCACTTCGGCCGGCTGCCCGGAAATGGCTTCGGCCGCAATCTTCCCTTCATAGGAGGCTTTGTGGGCAAGCTGCGGGCCCGGGACAATATCGCCGATGGCATAAATATTCGGCACGCTTGTCCGGCACTGTTTATCCACTTCGATAATGCCCCTGTCTGTCATCTTTAAATTCAACTGTTCAAGGCCGAGTTCATCTGTGTTTGGACGGCGCCCGACCGTAACCAGCACATAATCGCCTTCCACTTTTTGTTCCTGGCCTTTTGCTTCATACGTGACAACTACGCCGTTTTCCTTCTCTTCCACGCCTTTTGCCATCGCTTCCGTGATAATTTCGACACCCCGTTTTTTCAGCTTGCGGACAACGAGGGAAGTCATTTGTTTTTCAAACGCGCCGCCGATAATGTCTTTTGCCCCTTCCAAAATCGTTACTTTCGTCCCGAATTTTGCATAGGCTGTCCCGAGTTCCATTCCGATGACGCCGCCGCCGATAATGACGAGTTTTTCCGGAATTTCCTTCAAACTCAGCGCGCCGGTTGAATCAATGACGCGTTCTGAAAATTTGAAGGAAGGGATTTCAATCGGTCGCGAACCGGTTGCGAGAATCGCATTTTTAAATGTATAGGTTTGCGCTGATTTCTCGTCCATTACACGAAGCGTATGGTCATCGACAAAATAGGCTTCCCCGCGGACGATGTCAATTTTGTTGCCTTTTAACAGGCTTTCTACGCCTCCGGTCAGTTTTTTCACGACGCCGGATTTCCATTCCTGCACTTTCCCAAAATCAATTTTTGCATTTTCAACGGCAATGCCGAGCGCCTCGGATTCCGTTGCGTATTCATAGCGGTGCGCCGCCGAAATGAGCGCTTTTGAAGGAATGCATCCTACATTTAAGCAAACCCCGCCGATAAACTGCTTTTCAACGATCGTCACTTTTTGGCCGAGCTGGGCTGCCCGGATGGCCGCGACATATCCGCCAGGCCCTGCGCCGATTACAATTGTGTCGGTTTCAATTGGAAAATCTCCTACAACCATCAGATTACGCCTCCATTAATAAAAGTTCTGGATCATGCAACAAACGTTTGATATGATTTAACGCATTTTGTGCGGTGGCACCATCGATGATACGGTGGTCAAAACTGAGCGACAACGCCAGTACAGGCGCTGCAACAATTTCACCGTTTTTAACGACCGGCTTTTCTGCAATCCGGCCGATTCCTAAAATGGCCACTTCCGGACGGTTGATAACCGGTGTAAACCATTGCCCGCCGGCGGAACCGATATTGGAAATCGTAATGGAAGCGCCTTTCATTTCGTTCGGGGCAAGCTTTCCATCTCTTGCTTTTTCAGCCAGTTCATTAATTTCTTTGGAAACCGCAAATACCGGTTTGCGGTCGGCGTGTTTGACGACCGGCACAAGCAAGCCGCGCTCCGTATCAGCGGCAATCCCGATATTGTAATAATGCTTATGGATGATTTCATTCGTTTCATCATCAATCGAACTATTTAAAACCGGGTATTCCCGCAGCGTGCTGACGAGCGCTTTTACGACATACGGCAGGAAAGTCAGTTTGATGCCTTTTTCTGCCGCGATCTCTTTGAATTTTTTCCGGTGCGCGACCAGTGCCGTCACATCGACATCATCCATCAGCGTAACATGCGGCGCGGTTTGTTTCGAGTTGACCATCGCTTTTGCAATCACTTTGCGGATGCCGCTCATCGGTTCACGTGTTTCAGGGAATTCCCCTTCAGGAATAGCATTCTGGGAAGCAGGTGCCTGTGCTTCGGTTTTGCCGGTTTCCGCTTCCGGCTGCTGCGGCCCGTTCACATACGCATCGATATCTTCGCGGAGCACGCGGCCGTTTTTTCCGGTTCCGGACACAAGCTGGATATCGACGCCTTTTTCCCGGGCATATTTCCGTACGGATGGCATTGCGATCACGCGGCGATCCGCGGATTCGGAGCCATGTTCTGCTTCTTTTTCAGCAGGCTTGGCAGTTTCAGCTGTTTCCTGTTTTGCCGGTTCCGGTTTGGCCGGTTCCGGTTTTGCACTTTCTGCCGCCTCTTCTTTCTGATCTTGCCCATGATCCCCTTTAAATTTAAGATTTTCATATCCGGGCGCATCGAATTTTACAAGGACGTCGCCGACAACTGCGACGCTCCCTTCTTCAACAAGAATGTCTTCAACAGTCCCTTCCACAGGGGACGGAATTTCGACAACCGATTTGTCATTTTGCACTTCACAAAGCACATCATCTTCCGAAACTTTATCGCCCGGTTTAATAAACCATTTTACAATCTCGCCTTCGTGGATCCCTTCGCCGATATCCGGCAGCCTGAATTCAAATGACAAGGTGTTCACGCTCCTTTTTTCAAAATGCGCCCCCATCAAGGTGCAGCAAAAAACTTGATTGGAATGTATCTCGGTTCAACGCGCCGCCATCACCCGTTTACGGCAAAAACCGGTTTAGAATGTCAATGTCTCTTTTGCTTTTTCCAAAATATCTTTATAGGTCGGAATCCAAACGCCTTCCGCCTGCGAGAACGGATAAACGGTATCCGGCGCTGTTACGCGCAATACTGGTGCTTCCAGGCTCAAAATCGCGCGTTCGTTGATTTCCGCAACGACGTTTGCCGCAACACCAGCCTGGCGCTGTGCTTCCTGGACGACAATGGCGCGGTTTGTTTTTTCCACAGACGCCACAATCGTTTCTACATCAAGCGGGCTGACTGTACGGAGATCAACCACTTCTGCGGAGTACCCTTCTTTTTCAAGTTCATCCGCTGCTTTCAATGATTCATGGACCATTGCGCCGTAAGCGATAATCGAAATATCTTTTCCTTCCCGTTTTACATCGGCTTTTCCGAGCGGAATCGTATATTCTTCTTCCGGCACTTCTTCCCGGAAAGAACGGTACAGTTTCATATGTTCGAGAAAAACGACCGGGTCATTGTCCCGGATCGCGGAGATAAGCAACCCTTTCGCATCATAAGGCGTGGACGGAATTACAACTTTAATGCCCGGTGTTTGCGCCATGAGTCCTTCGAGGCTGTCCGCATGCATTTCCGGCGTATGCACGCCTCCGCCGAAAGGAGCGCGGATCGTAATCGGCATTTTCAAATCCCCGCCGGTGCGGAACCGGTATCTCGCCATCTGGCCGTGGATCGAGTCCATCGTTTCAAAAACAAAGCCGAAAAACTGGATTTCAGGAACCGGCCGGAACCCTTGGAGCGCAAGCCCGATGGCAAGCCCGTTGATGCCGGATTCGGCGAGCGGCGTATCGATGACGCGGTCTTTGCCGAACTCTTTTTGCAGCCCTTCCGTTGCCCGGAAGACGCCGCCGTTTACGCCGACGTCTTCACCGAATACCAAAACATTTTCATCATTTTTCAACTCGGTCCTGAGCGCATCCGTAATTGCCTGTATCATCGTTAGTTGGGCCATGGCTTATTTCGACTCCTTTGCTTGGTAAAATTCGTATTGTTCCTTTAAAGTTTGCGGAAGTTCTTCGTACATCACGGAGATCAGATCCGTCACTTTCTGTTTAGGTGCGCTGTCCGCTTTCTTAATGGCAGCTTTAATATCTTCTTTCGCCTGTTCGATCGTTTCATTTTCCTGCTCTTCGCTCCACAGGTTTTTCTGTTCGAGGAACTTGCGGAAACGGACGAGCGGATCTTTTTTCGCCCATTCATTGTCAAGGTCTTCCGTACGATAACGCGTCGGGTCGTCCCCGCTCATCGTATGCGGGCCGAAACGGTAGCAGATCGTTTCAATCAGAGAAGGACCTTCTCCGGCGAGCGCCCGTTCGCGCGCGCGTTTTACCGCCGCATATACACTAAACGGGTCCATGCCGTCCACTACAATGCCCGGGATGCCTGCAGCCACCGCTTTTTGCGCCAGTGTTTTGGCCGCAGTTTGCACGGAACGCGGCGTTGAAATCGCGAACTGGTTGTTTTGAACAATAAAAACAGCTGGGGCTTTAAAAGCACCCGCAAAGTTGATGCCTTCGTAAAAGTCCCCTTGTGAACTGCCGCCGTCCCCTGTATATGTCACGGCAACGGCCTTTTTGCCGCGTTTTTTAATGCCGAGCGCAACGCCGGCAGTCTGCACATACTGAGCGCCGATAATGATTTGCGGCGGGAGAATGTTCAATTTTTCAATGCCCTTCATCCCGTCCACATGTCCACGCGACCATAAAAATGCCTGTTCAAGCGGAAGGCCATGCCAGATCAGCTGCGGCACATCGCGGTATCCCGGGAGAATGAAGTCCTCTTTTTCAAGTGCAAAATGGGAAGCAATTTGGGAAGCTTCCTGGCCGGCAGTCGGCGCGTAAAACCCGAGGCGGCCTTGGCGGTTCAAGGAAATGGACCGCTGATCAAGAATGCGCGTATACACCATTCTCCGCATCATTTCCTGAAGCTGTTCATCCGTTAAATCCGGCATGAGGGAATCGTTTACAATTTTCCCTTCTTCATTTAAGATTTGGACTGTTTCAAACTTTTCTTCAATATCATGAAGCGTCTTTACTTCATCAAGGTTTGTGCGTGAAGCCATCCCGTTCACCAATCCTTTCTTTATCCGCATATATGGATATACAATTTCGCCGATTTTAAAAAATGTGTGTTTACTGCAGAAACCGACAATTCTTTCAAGTAACCGCAATCATTTTTGGCCTGCCAAAAAAGCGCTGTATCAATAAAAAAGCGGATGTGACTAATACAACACTATATTCAACATATATAGAGTACATGAAAAATAAAAAAGCGTCAATTATAAACGCTTTTTCTATCCGATATTTTTTTAATATACCGAATCATTCTCCCCGGGAAAACTGTATCAATATGCAATTTAAACTGTACTATAAAAGCGGAAACGTTGCGAGAGAAGGTTTTCAGGAAAACCGGTTCCGCGGGCCCGAAACGTTGTTGCAAACGCTGCCATTTTTTGCAGCAATCTTTCCCGGCATGCCGGAAATTGTCATATTTTGGCGTGATGGTTCCGCATTTTCCCTACATATAATAAAGGACAAGATGAGCCGCACGCCTTTACAATATCCAAATAAATATTACAATAGAAGTAGGGAGTTGATCCACAATGTTAAAAAAGCTGAGGAAGAAGCTTTTAAAACAGTGGAAAGATATGCTGCGCAAAAAGTTAATCGCCTGAACTTTTGAATCCCTCTTTTCCAGAGGGATTATTCTTTTCTTTATGAAAAAAAGGCCATGAAAAAGTTGTGATATGTACCATGATTTATATATAATAGAAAAAGTTACATTGAAAACGGAGCAAGGAGAGATTAATCATGATTTACAAAGTGTATTACCAGGAAAATCCTGAAGAGATTCCTGTCCGGGAAAACACGAAGACGTTCTATATTGAAGCCGGATCGGAAAGGGAAGTACGCCAAAAGTTGAAAGACCGCCGAATCAACATTGAATACATTCAGCTGCTTGAGGGAAAATATCTTGAATACGAAAAGCAGCAGGAAAATTTTAAATTAACGGAGTAACTGTATGAAATTTGTTAAAAATGACCAGACAGCGGTTTTCGCCCTCGGCGGATTAGGCGAAATCGGAAAAAATACTTATGGCGTACAATTTCAAGATGAAATCATTTTAATTGATGCAGGCATCAAATTTCCGGAAGATGAACTGCTCGGAATCGACTATGTCATCCCGGATTATACCTACCTCGTGAAAAACGCGGACAAAATTAAGGGCCTGTTTATTACGCACGGGCATGAAGACCATATCGGCGGCATTCCGTATTTGCTGCGCCAGATCAATGTCCCGATTTACGGCGGGAAGCTTGCACTCGGCCTTATCCGGAACAAGCTGGAAGAGCACGGCCTTCTCCGGCAGACAAAGCTGATTGAAATTAAAGAAGACGATGTGATTAAATTCCGGAAAACATCTGTTACGTTTTTCCGGACGACGCACAGCATTCCGGATTCTTACGGCATCGTCGTCAAAACGCCGCCGGGCAATATCGTGCACACCGGCGACTTTAAGTTTGACTTTACACCAGTGGGTGAGCCGGCCAACTTAACGAAAATGGCCGAAATCGGAAAAGAAGGCGTGCTTTGCCTTTTGTCCGACAGCACAAACAGCGAAGTGCCGCATTTTACGATGTCTGAACGACGTGTCGGGGAAAGCATTCAGGATATTTTCCGGAAAGTGGACGGACGGATTATTTTTGCAACCTTTGCCTCCAATATCCACCGCCTGCAGCAGATGACGGAAGCGGCTGTTTTGGCGGGTCGGAAAATTGCCGTGTTCGGGCGTAGTATGGAAGCGGCGATTGAAATCGGCCGTGATCTCGGCTATATCCGTGCCCCGAAAGATACGTTTATTGACACACAACAATTGAACCGTCTGCCGGCCAACCGGGTTACCATTCTTTGTACCGGTACCCAGGGCGAACCGATGGCGGCTCTGTCCAGAATTGCAAATGGCACGCACCGGCAGATCCAGATCCAACCGGGCGACACCGTCGTTTTTTCTTCCTCCCCGATTCCGGGTAATACGACGAGCATCAACCGGACGATTAATTTGCTGTACCGCGCCGGCGCCGATGTGATCAGCGGGTCTTTGAACAATGTGCACACATCAGGCCATGGCGGTCAGGAAGAACAGAAATTGATGCTGCGGCTGATCAAACCGAAATATTTTATGCCAATCCACGGTGAATACCGGATGCTCAGGATGCATGCCAAGCTTGCCAACGACTGTGGCGTCCCGGAAGAAAACTGCTTTATCATGGATAACGGGGAAGTGCTGGCGCTCGGTCATGACACCGCAGAAGTTGCTGGCAAAATCCCATCCGGCTCTGTCTATATTGACGGGAGCGGCATTGGCGATATCGGCAATATTGTTTTGCGCGACCGCCGCATCCTTTCTGAAGAAGGGCTCGTCATTGTCGTTGTGGCCATCAATATGAACGAGTTTAAAATTGCATCCGGCCCTGACATTATTTCAAGGGGCTTTGTGTACATGCGTGAATCCGGCGATTTGATCAACGAAGCGCAAACGATCATCACAAAGCACTTGAATAAAGTGATGGAACGGAAAACGACGCAATGGGCCGAAATCAAAAATGAAATTACGGATACGCTGGCGCCGTTTTTATACGAAAAAACGAAACGCCGGCCGATGATTATGCCGATTATTATGGAAGTTTAAAAAAGGGGATCCCGTCAGGAAGCCCACTTGAAAAGTCCAAAAGAAAACGAAAAACGGCGAGACACCACCATTCATCGTGTCTCGCCGTTTTTTTGCATTGTATAAATAAATTTAAAACACATTTTTTCAGTGTCCTCCCCGTTAGCATAGTGCTTTTTTGTATGTCTGTTTGAAAAAGGCGTGCCAAACCGGTGTACCCGATCCGGCCGGCGTTTTGCAGAGGAAACGTTTCCAATTTTATCCATCCGCTTGAAAAGAATTTTTTATTTTTTTTTGCAAAAAGTACTGTACAAAACAAATTTCAGGGTATATACTGTATTATAACAGAAGGATAAATGATTTGTTGTTATAAAACATGCTTTTGCTGACACCAGCCCGGGCCCGGCTGTCGCAGCATCATTGAATGGTTTTATAACAACCTAAAAATCCAAACACGAAAAAGGAGATGGATGAAAAATGATGATGAGCCCAGTTGAATTTTTTAAAACATTGCCTGCGAAACAATGCCCTGAATGCGGTCAGCCGATTGAAGAACAAGCAGAATCATACATGCTGGAATGCGACCATTGCCTTTCCAAAAAAGAAGAATAACGCCGTAATAAAAAAGAAGGGGAAATCCCCTTCTTTTTTATTGCAACGATAAAATATAGGCTATCATCAAATCGGCAGCTGTCTCGAGCGCTCGTTCGTCCGGCGCAAATTTGGCATGGTGCAGCCCGTATGGTGACCCGACACCGAGCCAGAACATAAAGCCAGGGATTTCTTTCAACATATAGCCGAAATCCTCCCCTGTTAAAGCCTCCCTGCATTCATGCAGGTGCGCCCCCTCGTAGCTTCGGACAAAATCCATAAAGCGGGCGGTCTCTTCCGGATGATTGAACACCTGGTAATAATTACAGCCGTAATCAATTTCCGCCCGGCACTCAAAACCGGCCGAAAGCCCGTTTGTGAGTGCTTCAATCCTGTGCTTCACTTTTTCCATCGCTTCGCTCGATAACGTGCGGATCGTCCCTTCAAGGCGTGCATGTTCCGCGATTGCATTTTGAACCGTGCCGCCGGTGATTTTCCCGATGGTCACCACTGCGCTGTCGAGCGGGTCGATATTGCGTGAGATAATAGACTGGAGCTGGGTCACCAGATGGGCCGCCGCCACCACCATATCCTTTGTATGCTGCGGATAGGCCGCATGCCCGCCCTTTCCTTCCAGGTCAATATACAGTTCAGATGTATTGGCAAACAGCAGCCCTTTTTTTACCGCCACCGTACCAGCCGGGTATTCCGGCGCAACATGGAGTGCCATCACAAGGTCCGGCTGCCATTCATCGTGCAGCACTTCTTCCAGCATCGCTTTCGCCCCGCCAGGCCCTTCTTCTGCCGGCTGAAAAATAAAGATCAGATCATCCTTAACGGGCCGGCTTGCAAAATGCGATAAAATCCCGAGTGCAATCGTCATATGAAAATCGTGACCGCACGCATGCATGTTTCCTTCGTGTTCCGATTGAAACGGGAACCCTGTCTCTTCTTTGATCGGCAGGCCGTCTATATCCGTCCGGTAACCAATCTTTTTTTCGGGGCAGGTCCCCTTTACTTTTACAAGCACCCCGGTTTTCCATGTTTTCACTTCAAGATGGCCTTTTGGCAAACGCGAAATAAAATCAAGGATGTACCGCTGTGTTTTATGCTCCTTGTATCCGAGTTCGGGAATCCGGTGCAGATCCCGCCTGATGGCAATCAAATTCGTTTCCATATCCAGTCCTTCCTTTCCGGTATGGCAAAAAAGGCCGGGCACCGTTTTTTTGGCACCCGTCCCCGGCTTACAAATTTCTGAGGTCTTTCATGATTTCGGTTTTGGATTTTGTTTTTTCGTCAATTTCTTTGATCACTTTTGCCGGAATGCCCGCAACAACGGTATGCGGCGGCACATCTTGCGTGACGACCGCACCGGCTGCCACAACCGCCCCTTTTCCGACGCGTACGCCTTCCAGAATCACAGCATTCGCCCCGATTAATACATCATCCTCAATGACAACCGGGTTCGCAGAAGGCGGTTCAATGACCCCGGCAAGCACGGTGCCCGCTCCGATATGGCAGTTTTTCCCGACTGTTGCACGGCCGCCTAAAACGGCGTTCATGTCGATCATCGTGCCTTCTCCAATGACGGCGCCAATATTGATTACGGCCCCCATCATAATGACGGCGTTATTGCCGATTTCCACACGGTCACGGATCGTGACGCCAGGTTCAATGCGGGCGTTGATTCCTTTTAAATCGAGAAGCGGAATGGCCGAGTTGCGGCGGTCATTTTCCACAACATAATCCGCGATTTTGCCACGGTTTGCTTCCAGCACGGCCGAAATCTCTTCCCATTCACCAAAGACGACAGCCATGCCGCCGCCTGCAAAAACACGGGCTGATTCACCGAAATCAAGGCCTTCGACATTTCCTTTCACATATACTTTTACAGGTGTTGATTTTTTGCTGTTTGCTATGAATGAAATGATTTCATTTGCATCCATCATGTCCATATGTATGCCTCCTGACAGCAGATTCGCACGTAAATGTGATCATTTGCGCATATGTTTCATTTTAAAGGATATGGGGCTGCGCCGCAATAAATTCACGCACCACTTTTACAAAAGCACGGACCTGCTTCAATTGAAACGCGGCGTCATAACCGAGCAGCCATGTGTCGCGTTTCAGCGGCTCCCCGCCTTCCCCTTCGAGCGGAATTTTGTGCAGATGGCGGATTTCCGCCCCGTCCAGCGTGATCGCAGGCAAAATCGCATAGCCAATACCGTTAAAAACCATTTGCTTGCACGTTTCGATCTGGTCTACTACGATTGTTTGTTTCGGGGAAGTTTGAAACTCGCGGTGCCACCAGTCCATCATTTCCTGATAATAATTCGAATCGCTTTTAAACTGGATAAACGGCCGGTCGGCAGCCGGCAGCTTTTCAAGGGTGTCAATTTCCTGGTCTACAAGAAAGAGCGGATCTTCAAACAAATGGATTTTCGTACTTTTCCATTCATTCAAGCCGCGGACAATGCCGATATGGACTTCATCTTCGTAAATGGACCGCAAAATTTCACTGCTCCAGCCCGTAACAAGCGAGATTTTTGCCTCCGGATATTTTTCAACGAATGTTTTCAGTACTTTCGGCAGCCAGTTTTGGCCGACGATCGTGGCGCAGGCGATTTTTAATGTTCCGTACACTTTTGAGTCGAGCGTGCGGATGGCTTCCCGCACATTTTCTTCCCTTTCGAGCATTTCGTTGGCGAGCTGGATGACCAGTTCCCCTTCAGGCGTTATGATCAACCCTTTTTGCGTGCGGAGAAACAATTGCGCTCCCCACTGCTTTTCAATCGACTGCAGCCTTTGCGACAAGGCGGGCTGCGACACAAACAGCCGTTCAGCCGCCTTCCGCATATTTAACTCCTGTGCTAAAACAGACAGTAACTGACACTCCGAAAAATTCATGTTAACCCCAATCCGTTTTCTTTGGTTTATGGAAAAAAGGACCGCGCAGCCATTTGCGCGGTGCCACCGCTAAAAATGATTCAATTTATGAATATGATGGTTCAATTCCTTCAGAAGCGAACGCCGTGTAAAAATGCCGGCAAAAAATCCTTCATCGTCTTCAACACATAAAAAATTGTGGTCAACAAGCCAGCGCAACGCTTTTTCAAAATTGTCATGCACATTCAGCCGTGGAATGTCCGCCTTCATGACCTGTTCCACCTTAATCTCGCCTAGTTTTTCAAACTCAATCCGTTCCAACCCCAAAATGGAATCGGTGATCATCGCGGAACTGATCAGGCCGTGCAGTCGGTAGCTGGCGTCCAAAACCGGAACAGCGGCATACCCACTTTTCGTCAGCACGAGCAAAGCATGTTCCAGGCTGTTCCCAACCTGCACATGGGCCACTTTTTCAGACGGGATCATAAAATCCATGATTTTCGGTTCAAGAAATTCCTGGCTCTGCAATGAAATCATCTTGCAAAAATCTCCTTTTCTTCCGTATTTTCAGGTACAAAAACCTTCAAGAGGAGATGCTTATTTCGTTTGCCGTTGATGCATGATGGATCACTACTATTTTATCATAAACAGGACTTGATTGACGAAAGAAAAACGCCCGGCTTTGTGCCGGGCGAAAAAATTTTTTAACTGTCAGAGCCTTCCTGGACGATATCAAAGATTTCGATGGCGGCAATATCCAGATCGTCAAACTGGTACTTGCTGGCGTGTTTTTGCCCATCGAATACTTCCAGTTCAAACGTTCCGGTCTGCGGGAAAAATTTCACCTGGCAGAGCGCCTTGCCGTTCACTTCAAAACGCCGTTGCTGGACTTCCCCTGTATCTTTTGCTTCCTGCATCGCCTGCAGTCTTTGGATAATACCTAATAATTGAGACATAATGGACTCCTTTCAACGAACGTGAGTACCGGTTTTGGATGCCGGCATTCACCCTTTTATTCACACAAATGATAACCTGTCCCATTCGAATTTTACAGTAAAACCTTCGCTTAGAAAAGGGAGCGGCGGCAAATTTTTTCATTTTGTGCCGTTTCTGTCCTTATTTTATCCGAAATCGGGGAAGACCTTGTAACATTTTTGCGATTTGTCCCGGAGAAAAAACTCCTGTTTTAAAAGAAGCCGCTCCAAAAAATTGAAAAGAAAACATAAAAACGGCGAGACACCGCTCATCCAGAGTGTCTCACCGTTTCTTGAATACTTTTTCAGTGTCCTGCTTTTAAAGCAGAGGGCCCGGCGCGAACAAATCGGGCAAAACAGCTTTCGGCACGGCTATTCTGACTGTCACAAGCGGATTTACAATCTGGCTGATTTCAAGGGAGCATGTGGCACTCAACAGCCTGTAGGCGTCATTAAACCCAAGCCCGAAAGCAGCCCGGAACCTGTTTGCAGCCGCTCGCATCCCTTTTTTCGCCGCCGCTTCCACGGTTTCTGCCGATGAAATCAAAAACCATGCGCGGTCGGTTTCAACGACCGGCATGCCGATGGCGGGCGCGCCGGCCAGTTTCGTGCATTGCAGGGTGACTTTTCCGCCAATTTCCACGCCGGAACCATCCAGTTCCCCGTCCCCCATTGCGGCGTGAAGATCGCCAAGCGCAAGCAGGGCACCGTCATGGAAAACGGGAAAGTACAATTTCGACCCCGTCGTGATCCATCTCGTATCCATATTGCCGCCATGGTCCCCGGGTGTTTCACAAAGCACCGCGCCTTTTTCCGGGGCAACGCCGATAACGCCGATCATCGGGGCAGCCGGAAATTGAAGCTGGCTGTTAAACTGGATGTGACCGTCTTTCACCCGGATGATGCGCGTATCGGTTTCTTTTACATCCTCGCCGAGCACCCCCATCCCAGGGTAAAGCACCATAACACCGGCTTCATCCAGCTCAATATTTTGAATATTAATACAAAGGATGTCGCCTTTTTTGACCCCTTCAATCTCAATCGGACCTGTCGCCGGGTTGATAAAGGGAATGTCCACTTCCGTCCTAAGCTGGGTTTCCGATGTGATTTTTCCGCCGTAGCAATCAAACGTCTCCACGGCAAACGTTTCGTTCAGCCGGACTTTGTAAGCCGGCTTGTTTTCCGCTGAAAAATGGGTGATAAAATGTTCTTTTTTCAGTTGCTGCATGATCCGCTCCTTTCGCGGCCGTTTAAAAAGGATGCTGATTCAGCCACTGGCCGCCGTCCATTGTAATCACTTCTCCATTGATATAGGCAGCATGGGACGAGAACAGGAAAAAAGCAAGTTCGGCAATTTCTTCCGGCGTTCCGAGCCGTCCGAGCGGGACACTGTCTAATGTCCTTTTTGCCGCTTCTTCCGATTCCCACAGCTTGCCCGCACCGCCTGTTCTTTCAATCGGGCCGGGCGCGATCGCATTGACGCGGATGCCGTATTTTTTGCCCCATTCCACCGCAAGCGTACGTGTTAAGGATAACACACCCGCTTTTGCCGCTGCAGAATGGACAACGCCGGCTCCTGCCCCCCAGGCATAGGTGGCGACCATATTGAGGATGCTCCCTTTGATCTTTTTTTCTATCCAGTAGTTTCCAACCGCCCGTGAACAATAGAATGTCCCGTTTAAGACAATATTGATGACCGCATTCCAGCCGTTTACCGATAATTTTTCCGCCGGGCAGATAAAATTTCCGGCGGCATTATTGACAAGGAAATCAATGCGTCCGAATTTTTTGTCTGTCTCTTCCACCATTCGCTGGACGTCTTCCGGATTCCGGACATCCATTTGCACCGTGAGAATATCAGAATGGTAACGGAGCAGTTCCGCTTTTGTTGCCTTTAATTTTTCCTCATCCCTTCCTGTAATGACCACTTTTGCTTCTGACTGCGCAAATTTGGCCGCCATTGCCTTCCCCATTCCGCTTGAACCGCCTGTTACGATGACAACTTTTTCTTTCATCAACCTTCTCCCCTTTCATGAATGAACAGCCATTCATTATATATAAAAAAATCAACGGATTCGGCAAGCTGCCGGATACCGTCGCAAACGATCCCAGTGCCCCGGCCCAAGTGCTTCCAGGGCGTATGAAACTAAGAATCTTTTTTTATTTTTAATAAGGACTCATGCAGCTTCGTTAATGCCCGGATGATCGTTTTCTTACGGTTATAGCCTTTTACCACAACCGTCAGGCCGTTATATTCCGCATACGCCTGCCCCCAGGCACTGTCACGCAAAAAACCGAAAACGTAAACTTTAATATATCCAGCCTCAGCCGGGATAAAAATCATGTCCATTCTTTCGCTCATTTTGAACGCTCCTTCCGTGTCCAAAAATGCGGCCCGGATTCCGGCTGGCACCGAAAACGATAGAAAGAGCCGTCTTGGTGAAATTCTTTTTTCTATACCATACCATACAATGTACCATTAGTCAGGGGAAAAGAAAATACGTTTTTGCAATTTAACCGGACGGATTTTACACAAACAGCTGCTTTTCCACTTCTTCGGCGGGGACAGGCCGGCTGAAGAAGTAACCTTGTGCTTTCTGGCAGCGGGCCGATTGCAAAAACTCCACCTGTCCTTGTTCCTCGACCCCTTCCGCGACGACTTCAAGCCCGAGCTGGTGGGCAAGGTGAATGATCGTTTTTGTAATGGCCGCATCTTTTTGGCTGTTTTCCAGTTCCCGGACAAAAGACTGGTCAATTTTTAAAATGTCAACCGGAAATTTTTTAAGATAGTTCAAAGAAGAATACCCGGTTCCGAAATCATCGACCGATATCGTCAGCCCCATTTCTTTCAGGCTACTAAGCACTTTTAAAATATGGCCTTTATCTTCCATTGCGCCTTCCGTAATTTCAATTTCAAGCACGGACGCAGGCAGCTTGTATTTTTCAAGCGTTCTTCCGATAAGTCCGGCCAGGCCGGGATCAAGAAACTGCTTCGGGGATATATTCACAGCGACCCGGAAACCGGCCCACCCTTTTTGCCGCCACTGTGCAATTTGCGCGCATACGTGATCGATCACCCACGCGCCGATTGAAGTGATCAGCCCTGTTTCTTCTGCAAGCGGAATGAACTTCAAAGGCGGGACATTACCGAATTTCGGGTTGCGCCATCTCAACAAGGCTTCAAAACTTTTAATTTTGCCCGTATCGAGCTGCACTTGCGGCTGATAATGGACGGCCAGCTCGTTTTTTTCAATGGCGCGGCGGAGATGGGCTTCCATCAAAATATAATTATGGAAGTCGGCATCCATTTTTTTGCTGTAAAAAAGGAAATGCCCTTTCCCCCGTTCCTTCACTTTAAAAAGAGCCGTGTCCGCATGTTTGATTAACGTTTCCCCGTCTTCGCCGTCTTCCGGAAACAGGCTGATGCCAACGGACGGCGTCAAAAAATAATCTTCCCCTTCAATTTTAAACGGGTCATAAAAGAGCGCCAGGATCTGTTCCGCCATTTGTTTCACTTCTTCCCGTGAGCACCCGGCCGTAAGCACGATAAACTCATCGCCGCCCTGGCGGTACACTTCGTAATCCGAAAAGGGAAGCTGCTTCAGGCGGATGGCTATCCGTTTTAAAATTTCATCGCCGACATGCTGGCCAAGAATATCGTTAAAATATTTAAAACGGTCAAGATCGATATATAATACAGCCGGATGGGGCGCGCCTTTTTTTGCTTCCGCCGTTTTCCTGTTCAACCGATCCAGCAAAGCGTGCCTGTTCCAAAGGCCTGTTAAAGGGTCAAGCTGATATGTACGTGCATCCGGAAGCATCCGTTCGCCATCCAGCAGTGCTGTCACATCCCTTGTAATGGCAATCACCCACTCTCCGCCGTTCATGCCGGCCAAAGAAGTATGGAGGATGCGCCTTGCATCCGAATGATGGATGAAGTCGACAGCTTTGTTATCTTCCAGCGCAGTTTGGCAAAAATATTCAAACCGGGCGGCTTCCTCTTCCTCGAGGACATCCTGTAGAAATTTTCCGGTTTTTTCCATCTGCTCTTCTTTGTTCACATAAACAAACTTAAACGCCGGCCCGTTCTCCACTTTCAAAACACTGACCGTCTCGGAAAGCTTGGAAAGAAAATCGCGGCTGAAAAAAACATCGATTGGCAGTTCCTGGAATTTCTTTGTTTGTCCTTCAGCTTTCGATTTGTCCATAATATCATCCTTTTTCTGATCAAGAAAATGCTTGCTGACGCTGAAAAACTCAGGTGAAAGTATATTTCTATTTTACAGAGAAATGTACGAAAAGCATAGTTAAAATACAAAAAACCGGGGCGGAAAGTGCGGCCGGGAAATCCGCGGCCGTTGCTTTCCTTCTAGGCCGGCCATCCATTTGCCGGGTCCCGCCACTCCCGGTTTTTGTCTTTTTCCGTCGGTAGTGATCCGCCCGTCGCTCACTTGTTGCCCCTTTTTTACTTCTGATTTGCGATAAAGGGCCACCAATTTGCCTTCCCAAGCATTTTTACAAGCACCGGCACAAACAAGGGCAGCATGATCAAGGCATAAAACAGAAGCCCGGTAAGTGTCAGGGTGGCGATTTGCAGCAATGATAAAACGCCGGACGGCATCATAGCCGCAAAAGTGCCGGAAAGAATGATGGCTGCAGAAAGAATGACGGTCCCCATCTTTTTCATGGCAAGCAAAATCGCCTCTTCTGCAGGCAAATGCTGGTATTCATTGAACCGTTCCATTAAAAAGATGGAATAGTCGGTACCGAGCGCGATTAAAATGACAAAACCGAAGAACGGCACCGCCCAGCTGATACCCGGATAGCCGAGCAGATGGACAAAAATGATTTCCGTTAAACCGGCAGATGCAAAATAAGTGATAAGAAGGGACGCCAGCAAATAGAGCGGCATGACGATCGACCGCAAGAAAATCAAAAGCGCGGCGGCCACCCCGATCAGCATAAAAGTGACGGTACGCGTGTAATCCGCTTTCGACATCTTATCCAAATCGCGGTTGATGCTTGACACGCCGCCGATCCCGATGTGGGCATTTTCTAATTTTGTCCCCTTTACGGCGTCTTTTAATGCCCGGTTGATATGACTAATATCAGCCATTGCCCTGTTGGAGTACGGGTTTTCATTTAATATCAGATGAAAAGTCACCATTTTTCCGTCTTTCGAAATATAATGGCCCAGCGCTTTCTGATAATCCGCATTTGAAAGCAGGGCATCCGGAATATAAATGCCGGACTGTTCCATACTTGTTTCATCTGCCAAATCATTCAGATAAGAACCGGCATCGTACAACCCGGATTCGATTTTCCCGAGTCCTGCTGCGCTTTTATCAAGACCATCGGAAAGCTGATTCATATGGGTTCCAAACGTCGTGAGGCCGGTTTTCAGCTGTGCCTGGCCGTCCGCGATCCCCTGAAGCCCTTTTTGCAGCGCCGGGATTTTCCGGATCACTTCGTTTTGGCCTGCTGCGGTCTGGTTCAAACCGTTTTCAAGCTGATCAAGCCCGTTGATGATCGGCGTAAACCCATCGGCAAAGCGGCCAAGCCCGGCGGAAATCGCTGAAAGTTTTGCGTCCACGCTTTCCAATGTTGCTGTGACGGCATCAATCTGGCGGTACAGGCTGACAATGGTATCATTGTCATTACCGGTGCCGAGCCCAAGCTCATTCATCGCCTGCTGCACTTTTTGGAATTGCGGGTCATTCGCTGCTTCCGGATTATCTTTTAAAAACGCCTGGTAAGCCGCTTGCAGGGAGCTGACCTGCTTCGGAATATCAGCCGGCAACTGGTCCGTTTGGCTGATAAACTGGCGGATGCCAGACTGGACGAGCTGGTATTTTCCATACAGCTGGTTAAAACCGGACTGCAGTTCCTTTGCCTGCTGCTGGGCATTTTTTACCCCGCTTTTCAGTTCGTCCGCGCCCGCCGAACCGCTCTGGATGCCTTCTTCAATCCGGCTGAGCGAGTTTGACAGATTCCCCATGCCGGCTGAGATTTTCTCTGAACCGGCCTCCAGCTCCCCGATCCCGTCGGTTGCTTCTTTAAACTTTGATTTGGCGTTTTCCAGGGAACCGGATGCCCCCGTTAATCCTGATTTGATTTTCTGAATGCCGTTATGGCTTTTTTCCAGCCCTTCACCCAATGTTTTGGCCTGGTTTTTGACATAAATTTCTTTCATTACCGAACCGTCCGGCCTTGTCGCGCTTTGAATTTGTGCAACATGCGGGACTTTATCCAGATCAGCGCTGATTTTCTCGATTAAAGCGAGATAGTCTTTTGATTTAACAGGCTCATCATTCTCGAGGACGACTTCGGCCGGCATTGCTTTCCCGGCGCCGAAACTTTCGGCAATGATGTTGAACGCTTTTACGGAATCGTAGTTGTCCCCGAGTTCATCGAGAGAATTGAAAGACAGCTTTCCGTTATAGCTGATCAATAGCGGAACCATGATCACCGCCACAATCGCAAGGGAAAGAAACGGCCTTGCCAGCGCAAAAAGGCCGGCCCGTTCCCAAATTTTGCTTTCATGGTGGGAAATGTCCCCGCGCACAGGCCAGAACAGCCCTTTCTTTAACACAGCCATAAAAAACGGCACAATCGAAAACAGGGCAAGCAGCAAAACGGCTACCCCGACCGCAACGGCAGAAGCGGATTGGTACAGCTTAAAACTGGCAAGCCCGATCGAGGCAAAACCGATCAGGACGGCAATGCCGCTGAACAGCACCGTTTTCCCGGCCGAACGGTAAGTCGCAAGAATGGCCGGCAATGTTTCTTTGCCATCCGCCAGTTCTTCCTTAAAGCGGCTGAGCAGCAAAATACAATAATCCGTACCAATCCCGAACAAAACAGCAACGAGAAAAATTTGCGTAAAATTTGAAACCGGAAAATCAAGCTTGTCGACGAGTATCGCAACGATAAACTGGCTGACAAGATAAGAAAGCCCGACCGTTAATAGCGGGATGAGCGGCGCGACGATTGAACGGTACACGAGCACAAGGACGGCCAGGATGAAAACAATCGTAATCGCTTCTGTTTTTTTCAAGCCCGCCTGTGATCTGTCCGTGACATCTTCATTGATCAGCCTGTTGCCGGTCATCATCACCTCGACGCCCGGCGTTTTTACCGCTTTCTGCAAAGCCGCGCGCACTGTTTTAAAAGACTTCTTGCCCGGATCCACGCTGGCAATGGCCATCACCGTTTTTCCGTCTTTGGAGACAAGCTCACTTTTAAGGGCCGGCTCGCGAAAATGGGTTGTTAAGCCCGTAATCGCATATTGCTTTTTATTTTTTTCCAGCCGTTCAAGTGTGCTCCGGATATGCCCCATCTCATGGCCGGATATTTTTACCCGGTCATGGAACACGATGATGACGCTTGTACCGTGGTTTTCTGTCTGCTGGTGCCGGCTTTTGATTTCAGCCGCCCGTTGCGAGGCATAACCTTCCGGAACCTTAATCTGGCCTTTTTCCCTGACTAATGGTTCCATTGCCGGCGCTTTCCATGCCAATAAAATGCTGATCAATGCCCATACTAAAACAACAATCCATTTCAACTGCACCAATCGCTTCATGAACTGGTTTCCTCCCAAGCTTGTGATCACGTCACTCTTGAACCATTATAAAACAAACGGCCGCAGAAGTATGTAAAAAAATGGACATTTTCATGTTGCTTTCTTTCCAAAATAAACGAAAAGTAGTATAATTGACTAAAAAATAATATGATTAAAAATGAAAGGAGTTCTCTATTTGAATTCGCATAAACCTGCTCCATTACAACCTACAATCGAAAACCTCTCTTATGCTGTATTCACGGTCAATCGCCATGCGAAAACCGCAACCAATCCAAAATTTCTTTACCTTTTAAAGAAAAAAGCGCTTGAAAAAATGATCCAGGAAGGGAAAGCACTGAAAGTCGGGCTACACTTTTCCGAGCATCCAAAGTACAGCCAGCAGCAGTCTGATGTGCTTGTAAAGTGCGGTGATTATACATTCCATATTCCGCCGTCAAAAGACGATTTTAAAAACCTCCCCCATCTCGGATACCTGGACCATAAAACAAGGAACCCGAAATGCCGCATGCCTTTAAGCCAGGCTAAGCAGTTGCTCGAGCAGTATACTGGGCTCACGGAAAAACAACAGCATCCGGGGCAGCCCCGCACCGGCAGGAAAAATTGCAAACCGGTTTTTAAAAAATTGGGTGACTCCTTTTTCTAAGCCGCAGCAAGCGCAAACCAAATAACGGGAAAATCCGTTTGCAAAACCGGGTAAAAGACCCCTTCCAGATGAATCACGATACGCAACCATACAGGAAAGCCCTCCGCGATTAGCCGGGGGCTTTTCTGCGTTTACAGCACTTTTTCGTCCATCGCAAGGATAAGCTGGTTGATTTCAGGTTTACTGATTTGGGCATCGGCGCCGACCATTTCCCCTTTATGCCTCAATGCGTCCGTGATCAGCGACGAAAAGATGATAACCGGCAGCACTTTTAATGCAGGATCTTCTTTTATTTTTTTCGTTAAATGGTGTCCATCCATTTGCGGCATTTCAATGTCCGTAATCACAAGCTGGACTTCATCTTTAATCTCTTTTCCGCTTTCTGCAATCCCGGATAAATATTCGAATGCTTCTTTCCCGTTTTCAAAAAACGCAATTTGTTCATACCCGGCTTCAAGCAGCGTATCGCGGAGCAATTCCCTGAGCAGGCCGGAATCTTCCGCGATCACAATCCGTTTATTGTTCCGCTCCCGCTTTCCAAGCTTTTTGACTTCTTCCACCCGGATCGTGGCTTCCGGGTTGATTTCCGCAATCATTTTTTCAAAATCAAGCAGCAAAATCATCATGTCTTCTTTCTTGATCACGCCGATCACCTGTGTATCGGTGCCCGCATACATCCCAGACGGTTTTTCAATTTGATCCCAGGAGAACCGGTGGATTTTTGAAACATTGTCCACATGAAAGACAATTTTTTGCTGGTTGAACTCCGTCACGATAAATTTGTCATCCTCGCCCGTTTCAGGCGGATGCCCGAGTACTTTGCGCAAATTAACAACCGGCAGTATTTCCCCGCGCAGCTGGATAATGCCTTCAATATTTGGATGGGCGTGCGGAATGGTGGTAACCGCAGCCGGCATGATAATTTCCTTCACCTTAATGACATTGATGCCGTAATGATTTTGTGCGACAGAAAATTCTACGATCTCAACTTCGTTTGTGCCGCTTTCCAGTAAAATCTCGTGCTCTAGACTCATTTTTTTTGCCCCCTCGTTCTAAAACGTATGAAAATCCGGCGCGGAGCATTTTGCGGACTGCCCGATTCTCAATATTTGCCCACATGAATTATATCGGCAGATGGACCAGAATGTTTCACCTCTAAAAGGGCAAACGGAAAAGATTGCTTTTTCACAAATGTGCAAGCGTGGTAAGATGAAGAAGAACAGGACATACATATTTAATGAAAAGCAATTCGTGAAAGAGGAGGAAACCGGTTTTGGAACATTTACTGAACCCGCATGTGCGGGAGATTGAAATATCCGGCATCCGCAAGTTTTCAAACATGGTTGCCGGAATCGAAGACATGGTCTCATTTACAATCGGCCAGCCCGATTTTAAAACGCCGGAACATGTCAAACAAGCAGGGATCCGCGCCATTGAAGAAAATAAGACAACCTATACCCACAATGCCGGCGACCTTGCTTTGCGCAAGGCTGCAGCACAATTTGTAAAAACGAAATACAACCTGTCTTATAAACCGGAAACGGAAGTCATTGTCACGATCGGCGCCAGCGAGGCGATCGATATTACGCTCAGAACCGTATTGACACCCGGTTCCGAAGTCATCCTGCCCGGGCCCGTTTACCCGGGGTATGAACCGGCCATCCGCCTGTTGGGAGCCGTTCCGGTGCACGTGGACACAAGGGCAAACCGGTTTAAGCTAACCGCGGATCTCATCCGCCAGGCTATCACAGCAAAAACGAAATGCATCATTTTGCCGTACCCTTCCAATCCGACAGGGGTTACGCTCGAAAAGGCGGAATTGCAGGAAATTGCAGACCTGCTCCGCGGCCGTGATATTTTCATTCTGGCCGATGAAATTTATAGCGAGCTAACGTACAATCTGCAGCACGTCTCGATTGCTTCGTTTTTGCCGGAGCAGACCATTGTCATTAACGGCGTCTCAAAGTCCCACTCGATGACCGGCTGGCGGATCGGCTTCGTGTTTGCGCCGGAATGGCTCACAAAGCATATTTTAAAAGTCCACCAATATAATGTGTCGTGCGCGCCTTCTATTTCCCAGATGGCGGCGCTTGAAGCGCTGACAGCCGGCATCGATGACGCGCATGCCATGAAAACGGAATATGAAAAACGGAGAGACTATGTATGCAGGAGGCTGGATGAGATCGGCATTGGCTATGTGAAACCGGACGGGGCTTTTTACGTATTCGCAAAGGTGCCGGAAGCGTGGAAGCGGTCCTCTTTCGATTTTGCGCTGGATCTGGCAAAACAGCAAAAAGTCGCGGTTGTCCCGGGGAGCGCTTTTTCGAAGTACGGCGAAGGCTGGTTCCGGATGTCTTACGCATGCAGCATGGATCAACTTGAAAAAGGGCTTGCGCGCATGGAAAAGTTTGTTGCAAATCTATCCTGAAACTATGTGCCGGCTGATTTTCTGCTGGTGCCGCATTCCATGGCAATGGGCGTCATGTTGAAAATGAAATTCCTTGCTGGCGCCGCGTTCGCCATAAGGACAGAAGCCCGCGTTAAACCATAATGGCTTCCCGTGTTAACAAAATTTGCTGGAACATGGGCATATGACCCGACCAGGATGATCCCGCCCGCATAAAAAATAAGCCCGCCGGCATATGCCGGCGGGCAAACTTTACTTGGACCAATATTTAATCAATGCTTGTGTGCCGCTGTTTTCTTCACCTTTTGCAGCCAGTTCTTCATATAATTTTTTGCTGAGTGCAAGCCCCGGCAGGTCGAGCCCCATTTTTTCCGCTTCATCAAGGGCGATTTTCATGTCTTTAATAAAATGCTTGATAAAAAAGCCCGGGGAATAATCGCCCGCAAGCATGCGCGGAACAAGATTGGACATTGACCAGCTCCCGGCTGCCCCGGCGCTGATAGATTTGAGCACTTTTTCCGGATCGAGCCCTGCTTTTTTCGCATACACAACCGACTCTGTCACACCAATCATATTGGAGGCAATGGCGATCTGGTTGCACATTTTTGTATGCTGGCCGGATCCCGGGCCGCCCTGCAGTACGATATTTTCCCCGAGTACGGAAAAAACCGGTTTTACTTCTTCAAATACCGATTCTTCGCCGCCTACCATAATCGTCAAATTGCCTTTTTGCGCCCCGATATCGCCGCCGGAAACCGGTGCATCAAGCGCCTTCACCTGTTTCGCTTTCGCCGCTTCATCAATCTTTTTGGCAAGGGTCGGCGTGGAAGTGGTCATATCAATCAGGATCGTTCCTTCTTTCGCCGCGCCAAGCAGCCCGTTTTCCCCGAAATACACTTCTTCCACATCGTGCGGATAGCCGACCATCGTAATGACGATATCTGATTTTGCAGCCGTTTCTGCCGGCGTGCTGCACCATTCGGCTCCTGCTTTGAGAAGCGGCTCCGCTTTTTCTTTTGTCCGGTTATAGACAAAAAGCGGATATCCTGCGTTTCGCAAATTTTGCGCCATGCTCCGGCCCATTACGCCTAACCCGATAAATCCGATCTTTTTCATCATGGGTCCCCCTTTTCGCAAATAAACAAAAAAGCCTGCATCACAGCAGGCCAAAAGCAAACATGGGGGTACAAGGAAGAAAACAATCTTTCCTCTATTTTATACCCCGCATGATCTGCTTTAAACCTGGCAAATTAAATCGATTTGACTTTTCCGCCGTCGATCAGGAAGCTGCTTCCGGTAACATAGGAATTGGCTTCCGAAGCCAGAAACGCAACAAACTTCCCGAATTCGTCCGGTTCGCCGTATCTGCCGAGCGGAATCGACTCCAGTTCCTTTGCCTGGACTTCTTCCATCGATTTTCCGGTTTTCTCCGCTGTCACTTTGTCAAGATGGACGATCCGGTCCGTTGCAATTCTGCCCGGGCCGACCGTATTCACAAGGATTTGGTACGGGGCAAATTCTTCCGCCAGCGTTTTCGAAAGCCCCACAATGCCCGTCCGGAACGTATTCGACAAAATCAGCCCCGGGATCGGCTCCTTAATGGATGAAGAGGCAATGTTGATGATCCGGCCGCCGTTTTTCTTTAAAAGTGGCAATGCTTCCCTGATGATGCGTATGTACGAAAGCAGATTCAGTTCGAATGATTTTTGCCAGTCTTCATCCGCCATATCTTCAAAACTTCCGGCCGGCGGTCCTCCTGCATTGTTGACCAGTATATCCAGTCTGCCGAATGTATCCCGTGCTTTTTGTACCATGGCGCGAATATCTTCCGGATGGGTAATATCTGCCCGGATATACGCTACTTTTCCGGTGCCGTAAGCGGATAATTCTTCTTTTGCCGCCTGCAGTTTTTCTTCATTCCGGCTTGTAATGAGGACATCCGCGCCTTCCATTACAAGTTGTTTGGCTACCGCTTTCCCAAGCCCCTGGCTGGAAGCGGCAACAAGGGCGGCTTTTCCTTTCAACCCTAAATCCATTCAAAATCCCTCCCCGAAATCTTATGTTCACAAAATCCTGTCTTCATTATAAACGATTTTTCCCCATCCATACACGATAAAGCTTCAAACCGGCTTCCCCACCATTTTTCCGTTAAAAATGGATATCCGGCATTTTGATGTGCGCTCCGCCAAAGCGCAATCCAAAAAAAAGCCGAATGGCAAAGCCACTCGGCAAAAATAGGGGGAAAAATGAGAAAGAAACGATATACATCCGGTATTGTAACAATACTGGATACCAATAATACTACCCTTAATGCTGGGATGGTTTACATATACCCGCTTCCTTCGCCCCTAAACCTGTTTTTGAAAAATTTTTTTTATGCCTTTGAAAGAACTTTTTTCACGTGTTCTTTTACTTCTTCGTTCGTTGTGAGGTTCAAAACGTCTTCTGCCAGTTTTTCCATATCAGCCTTATTCAGGTTCCTGATTTGGGAACGGGCCCTTAAAATCGAAGAAGCGCTCATTGAAAATTCATCAAGGCCGAGGCCGAGCAGAATCGGAATAGCGATTTCGTCTCCGGCCATTTCGCCGCACATGCCGGCCCATTTGCCTTCTTTGTGCGCCGCGTCAATGACGCGTTTCACAAGGCGTAAAATGGCCGGGTTATACGGCTGGTACAAATACGAAATGTGTTCGTTCATACGGTCTGCAGCCATCGTGTACTGGATCAGATCGTTTGTGCCGACACTGAAGAAATCAACTTCTTTTGCAAACAAATCAGCCATTACGGCAGTGGAAGGAATTTCAACCATAATGCCGACTTCGATATGATCTGCAACCTGCACGCCTTCCTGGATAAGCTTTTCTTTTTCTTCCAAAAGAATCGCTTTTGCTTTGCGGAATTCATCCAGATTGGAAATCATCGGGAACATAATTTTCAGGTTGCCGTATGCGCTCGCGCGGAGCAATGCACGCAGCTGGGTGCGGAAAATATCCTGTCTGTCCAGGCACAAGCGGATCGCACGGAAGCCGAGGAACGGGTTCATTTCTTCCGGAAGCGGCAAGTATGGCAGTTTTTTGTCGCCGCCGATATCCAGCGTACGGACTACAACCGGTTTGCCTTTTAAGCCTTCAAGCACCGCTTTATAGGCATCAAATTGCACTTCTTCTGACGGAAGTTCGTCCCTACCCATATAGAGGAACTCTGTACGGTACAGGCCGACGCCTTCCCCGCCGTTCCGGATTACGCCGTCGAGATCGTTCGGGGTGCCGATATTGGCAACCAGTTCAACCGTATGGCCGTCTTTCGAAACGGATTTTTCATTGATCAGCTTCGCCCATTCGGCTTTTTGCCGTTCAAATTGTTCCTGCTTTTGTTTGTATTCATCGACCACTTCAGGTGTCGGATTCACATGGACATCGCCATTGCTGCCGTCCACGATGACAAGGTCGCCGTTTTGGATATCCTGGATCGCCGTTTTCGTCCCGACGACTGCCGGAATTTCCAAAGAACGCGCCATGATCGCAGAGTGGGACGTACGCCCGCCGACATTTGTTGCAAAACCTTTTACATACTGGCGGTTCAACTGCGCCGTATCAGAAGGGGTCAAGTCTTCAGCAATGACAATGACTTCTTCCGAGATCATGCTTGGATTCGGAATATCCACTTTCAGCAGATGAGCCAGAATCCGTTTTGTCACGTCGCGGATGTCCGCTGCACGTTCGCGCATATATTCGTTGTCCATTTGTTCGAACATGGTCACGAACATATCCGCAACTTCTTTCAATGCGTATTCCGCATTGACCTGGTCATCCCTGATTTTGTCCTGGACCGGCGTCAACAGTTCCGGATCTTCCAAAACGAGCAAATGGGCATCAAAGATCGCTGCTTTGTCCGCCCCCAGCGCCTTCATTGCATGCTCCCTGATCGCCTGCAGTTCAGACTTGGATTCAGACACAGCAGTATCAAAGCGTTTCAATTCATCCGAAACATTCTGGATAGACCTTTTTTCAAAAGACAAATCCGGTTCTACCAGACGATATGCTTTTGCGATGGCAATCCCGTTGGATGCTGCTATACCTTTTAAAATGGTTGACATTATTCGCCCAGACCCTCTTTTTTCATTAATTCAGCTAAAGCGTTCAATGCATCTTGTGCATCGTTGCCTTCTGCAGAAATGGTAATGTCGGCGCCTTTGCCGATTCCAAGGGACATAACCCCCATGATCGATTTCAGGTTCACTTTCTTATCCTTGTACTGCAATTGGATATCTGAATCGAATTTGCTTGCCGTTTGTACGAGCAATGTAGCAGGACGTGCGTGGATTCCTGTATCTGCTGTTACTTTAAATTGTTTTTCAGCCATGGGTAGAACGACTCCTTTTCTATAATATAGTTCTAAAAATAATGCACTGTACATTTTTCGTCAATATTTATCAACCATCTTCATACAAATGACAAATTTTGCAAACGGGGGTTGAAAAAAACCGCAGCGATGCCGGGTACCTGCAAACACCGTTCATCCCCGGTTATTCAGCAGGCTGCTCCCTCAAAGTCCGCGCGGCCCATCCGTGCCAAAAACACGCCTCGCCCGAAACCGGGAACACGCATGTCCCCGGCCGGATCAAAAAAATGACAAATATTGCACAGTGCGGGAAAAACAAAATCCCCGTAATAGAATAACATGCCTTTCCAAATAAAACAATCATCAGAGTTGACTTCATTTTGCTTAAAAATGCACAAAATTATGCATGCCCCGGTCAGATTTCCGGCTCGTCCAAATAAATATAGCGGACATTCCCGCCGCGCAAGGCAATGCCCTTAAAATGTTTAAAGTCTTCCTCGGCAATAAGCACTTTCCGGAAGTCCATAAAATCTTCACGGCTGACGAATAATTCTTCGATTTCCCTGTTGCGAAGCCGGTTGATTTCCTGTCTGATTTCTTCTTCCGACATACGACCACCCCACCCGGTATTGTACCACATTCTTCCTGCCGCCTACTTGTTTGCTTTCGCGATTTTTTAAAACCGGCCCGATTTGTATTTTTCTGTTCCTTTCGCCTTGAATTTTTCAGAAAAATAGTGCAAACTGGTTACAATACTTTCTTACGGGAGGACCGCAATGAAAAAAGCACAAATTGGTGACATTATTGAATTTAAAGACGGGCTTCAAGGAATTGTCGAAAAGGTGAACGAGAACTCGGTCATCGTGGATTTAACCTATATGGAAAACTATCAGGAACTGGAGCTTGATGAAAAAACAGTGGTCAATCATAAAAACTATCAGGTTATCCATTCGGCTTTACATTAATTCAAACGCTTACCGCGCAGTAAAAAACCGGCACATGCCGGTTTTTTACTGCCGTTTCTATGATTGTGAATTTTTTAACATTATTTTCCCGGATACCTTTTTCCCTATTTCTCTGCTAAAATATTCAATGTATTTTTGTTTGACCCAATGCCGCGAAGGCCGGACTGCGGGGCCGGATCTCTTTTTTTGGCCCTTCCCGGTTTTTTTGCCGGCGGTTTGCGAACTTAAGAAAGGAGCGCATTGGCGGTGGCAAAAAACATGGTGGATACAAAGCTTCTCGGAAGTATCTTAATCGCCCACCTTCTGCTATATATTACGTTTCGGGATACCTCCGTTTTTTGGTATTTATATTCCGGCGCAATGCTGTTTTTGATCAGTTACACGGTTTTTCTTGGAAAATCAGAAAAACACGAAAAGCTTCCGTACCTTCAATTGCTGTTGTATGGCATCTTTTCGGGTTTTCTCCTCTATATTATTTTCAGAATTGGCAATACAGTACTCGGTTTTTTGCCGGGCGGGCTTGACAATGAAGTCGCCCGCGCATACAGGCGTTTTTCACCCGAATCTTTCTGGCATTACTTAGCGCTTGTCCTGATTCTCATCCCCGGAGAAGAAATTTTTTGGCGTTCATTTGTCCAGGCCCGACTCATGAAAATGATGGAAGCGAAATATGCGATTTTGATTTCCGCCGTATTGAACGCATCCGTTTATTTTTACTGCGGATTAAAAATCATGGTCATTGCCGCTTTTGCCGGTTCGATTTTCTGGGGGCTGCTGTATGCAAAAAAACGGAGCCTGTCTGCACAAATTTTGTCGCATCTTACCTTTGATTTGCTGCTTGTCGTCTTCCTGCCGATTTTTTAAGCATGGGGACGGCTTTTTTTCGGCATTTGCCCGCCACAAATGCATAACAACCGCGCAAAGCTGTTTTGAATGCCTTACCGGTCACCCCCGGATCGTCTTTATTCCGAGTGCCATCATAAAAACAAGGCTGAAATAGCCGAACAGGGGATATAAAACCGATAATAGCGGGCCGTAATGCAAGCTGCTGATCAGCAGAATGGCGGAAAAAATCAACCCGTACAGCAAACCGCTTTTCATCGGGATATATTTTTGCATTTGCCGCTCAAGCCCGTAGGCATCCCCGATAATAGAAGTGAAAATTTCCCCGAAAATCAGCAGAACATAAATAAAATAAATGCCCGGAAAACTCGCTTTCACAATATGCGCCATCGGAATCTCCACTTGGGCAACGTCCGGCAGCGTGACCAGTGACAAATGGCTGGAAATCAGGATGAGCGTTAAAAACAGCCCGCCCAGTATCCCGCCGGCACGGACGACTTCCTTATCTTTCACTTCCGCCGCAACCGGGACAAGCACCGCCTGCGCGAGCGCCAAATTCAAAGCCGCATAGGAAAGGGCGCGGAGAAGGGCACGGGGCATATCAACACTTTCCGGCCGGGCCATGAGCGCTTGAAAAAATCCGGGTGACTGGACGGACTGCGACAAAAGGAGAAAATTAAACAAAAGCATCAAAGGCACCACAAATGTATTGACGCCAAGCAGCCCCTTGATGCCAAAACACATGACAAGAAAGGCAAGAAGCACCGTCAATAAAATCCCTATTTCTCTCCCAATATGAAGCTGCTCCTCAAAAACAGCACCCGCACCGGACAGCATGACGCCGCAAACCCCGAAAAGCATGGCCATCATCATCACATTCACGAAACCGGCCGCTTTTTTGCCAAATAAATACCGGTTTAAAGTTTCATAGGAATCCGCATGCAAATCGATCGCTTTTTCCATCATTTTCGTACCAAAGAAAATAAACAAAAACCCTGAAAGGCAGATGGTAAGCAATCCATACAGCCCAAACTGTGTAAAAAAAACGGTAATTTCTTTCCCTGTTGCAAACCCCGCTCCGATGACCGTTCCAATATAAACGGCTGCGATTTGGACAGCACCGCCCCACTTATTCAACGCCTGCACCCCTTTAAGAAAAAATAAGACAACCTGTCAGCTCCGTTACTATCCTATGTCCCGCTTTCTTAAAATAGCCCGGCCGGTTCATTTCCGCCGGTAAAAAATTGGTCAAAAAAAGTCAAAAACCCCTTTACAAGCAAAAAAAGTTGTCCTATACTATAGGCAAAGGTCAAAGTTGGTCAAATAAAAGATGACACCATTGGCTGATAAGCGTTAATGGCAAATGCAAATCTTTTGATTTTCGGACCGCGCTGTTGTATACTGATATTAGAAAGGTCAAAGATAGTCAAAAGGTGATACGCAGATCCATTTAGTTGTTTTCAGCATAAGACAAATTTGCCATTGTGCTGGAAAGGCCAAAATGCATCAAAGAGGTGCATGCAGCTCTGAGGAGTAAAA